>JANMQE010000065.1:0-3457 GCA_031370195.1 Phyllobacteriaceae bacterium | reverse complement strand
CCCTTCCCTGCCCCCATGTCAGCGACCCTGATTGTCTCGCGGTCAGGCAGCTGTCTGACGAGATTGTCCAGGACTTCGATGTATTTGTTGATCTGGCGATATTTGTCCTGTGCGCTCGGCAGCACATTGCCCTTGGCGTCGGTCAGTCCGAGCGCATACATCCAGCTTTTACCGCCGCTGACTATGTGTTGCTTTGCACGGTTATGCTCCAGCTCCGGTGTTTTGGTTTCAGTGGCAGCATGGCGATGGAGCGCATAACCTGAGCCTTGACGTGACAATTGGAGATCTGTCGACAATGTGAACATGCGCGCATTGGCAAACTTCCCCGCCAAAAGCGCAGTAAGCATCGCTGCACTTTCGTCAAATGTGTAGTTTTTGACGATGTCGTTGGTTTTGTAGTGGAATGTGAATGACAGTTTCAGATCGCCCCTGATGATGAGCGGGCGAATATCGACCGTCTTCAGATCGTCTGCATCGTCCGTCGGCTTGTTGAGCTGCAACCGGACAAAAGATGCATCGTCCAAAGCTTCCCGAAGGAAGCCAAGCCATGATTGAAGCCGCGGATCTATTGTCATTGCGGGTCTGTTGTCATTGAATCCCGGGCTATTGTCAGCCCTCAACCTTCTTCTTGGACTTCGGCGCGCCTTCGTCAAAGCCGACGAATACGGTGACCGCCTTTGCAGACGACAGCGGAACGGTTGGGTTTGGATCGTTGAAGACAAATTGGGTCGCCGCCTGCCCCGGCACAATGGTCACCTGAAACTGGTGAAGCTGCGAATAAAGCACGGCATCGCCTTCGGTGATCGCGACGCGGATCGGCATGGACACAGTCGCCCCGCTAGCCTTTGGCCCGGGGACAACGCGGCCCGCCACAGCGATGTTCATTGCGAGCATGCCGTTTGGCCGGGTGCAGCCGCGCGTCGTTTCTGTAATGGAAGCCTGATAAATGGCTCTGGACGGATCGCCCTCGCCGCCTTTTTCGTAAGTGGTGAAGAATGCTGTGCCTTCGCGCAGGGTTACCTGCGGACAAAAGCCGGTGAGATCTGACTGCAGAACCTTCTCTGCAGGAACCGCATCCAATTTTGCGCCATTGAGATCAAGAGCTGAACCAGAGCCGCCCGCATTGCACGCAGCCAACGCGGCACACGCGGCAAGAGTGGCGACAAAACTCTTCAGTGACAGTCCGGACACGCTCGACATTGATCCACTTTCCATTTCATCGACATTTCGACTATAGGGGTGCCGCGGCGAAAATGCGACACGGTCGGGCTCTCCAACCGGCGCTTTTCAGGCAGCCTTCTTCTATTGCTACACGCGATAACGGGTCCGGCTCAAGTCTTCTGTCTCAAGGAACAGCTCAGTGCGCTATATTTCCACACGTGGCGAGGCTCCAGTCCTCGGATTTTCAGATGCACTGCTCGCCGGCCTTGCGCGTGATGGCGGGCTTTACCTGCCGGAAACATGGCCGCACTTCTCCAAAGCCGACATCGTTGCGCTGGCTGGCAAGAGCTATCAGCACATCGCGTTTGCTGTATTGCAGCCGTTTGTCGGCGATGAAATCAGCCCTGCAACATTCAGGGCCATGATTGACGAAGCCTATGCGACGTTCCGGCACGATGCAGTTTGTCCGTTGGTTCAATCCGGTCCGAATGAGTTCATCTGCGAGCTGTTTCACGGGCCGACTTTGGCATTCAAAGATGTGGCGATGCAACTTTTGGCACGGCTGATGGATCATGTATTGATCGAACGCAATGAGCGGGCGACCATCGTCGGCGCAACATCAGGTGACACAGGCGGTGCGGCAATTGACGCGTTTGCGGGTCGGCAGCGCACCGACATGTTCATTATGTTCCCGCATGGCAAAGTCTCTCCCGTCCAGCAGCGGCAGATGACGACATCGACGGCGTCAAATGTGCACGCGCTCGCCGTCGAAGGTAACTTCGATGATTGTCAGGCGCTCGTCAAAGCCATGTTCAATGACCACAAGTTCCGTGACCGGATGAAGCTTTCGGGCGTCAATTCGATCAACTGGGGCCGGATCATGGCGCAGATTGTCTACTACTTCAGCAGCGCCATTTCGCTCGGCGCACCACATCGGGCTGTTTCGTTTACTGTGCCGACAGGAAACTTCGGAGATATTTTCGCCGGCTATTGCGCCATGAAGATCGGATTGCCTATCGAGCGGCTGGTCATTGCGACCAACGACAATGATATCCTTGCCCGCACATTGAAAACAGGCGTTTATGAAATGCGCGGCGTGATGCAAACCACGTCACCATCGATGGACATCCAGATTTCGTCGAACTTTGAGCGCTTGCTGTTCGACGCGCATGAACGAGACGCAGGCGCAGTCCGCACGATGATGGCAGGACTTTCGCAGTCCGGCAGTTTCAGCATAGAAAACAACCCGTTGTCGGCCATTCGTGAGCAATTCTCTGCGGGCCGTTCGACCGTGAAAGAGACAGCGCATACCATCAGGACTTTGTTGGATACCAACGGCTATCTTGCTGACCCGCACACTGCGGTCGCCATCAAGGTTGCGCGCCAGCAGGCAGTGACTGCGACGCCGATGGTGGTGCTGTCTACCGCGCATCCGGCGAAGTTTCCAGATGCAGTCAAGGCTGCATGCGGGGTTCAACCAATTTTGCCTGACTTTCTTGCAGACCTGATGCAGCGCGAAGAGCGGTTTACAGTTCTTCCCTCGCAGCTCAATTTGGTGCAAAGGCATATTGAGGAAAACGCCTGCGTGGCGAAATAGGGAGTACTCCGGCACATGGGAGTGAATGTAAGCCAACTCGACAATGGCATCATCGTCGCGACCGAGAACATTCCACTGATCGAGAGCGTTGCGCTGGGGATATGGGTAAAATCCGGTTCACGCAGCGAGACCGATGAGGAGCACGGCATCGCCCATCTTCTCGAGCATATGGCTTTCAAAGGGACTGGCAAGCGAACTGCGGCGCAGATCGCTTCGGACATTGAAGATGTTGGTGGCGAGATCAACGCCGCAACCAGCGTTGAGACGACGTCTTACTATGCACGTGTGCTCAAGGATGACATGCCGCTTGCCATCGATATTCTGTCCGACATTCTGACCGACTCCAACTTTGACGAAAAGGAATTGAAGCGCGAGCAGCATGTGGTTTTGCAGGAAATCGGTGCTGCGCACGACACGCCGGACGATGTGGTTTTCGACCATTTTACCGAAACTGCGTTTCAGAAACAGACCATCGGACGGGCGATCCTTGGCACCCCGGATTCAGTGGAGCGGATTACGTCTACGCAGTTGCAGAGCTTCATCAACCGGCAGTATGCCGGAGAGCGCATGGTGGTCTCGGCGGCAGGAGCTATCGATCACGAGCGGTTTGTTGCCGAGATCGAGAAGCGGCTTGGCACATTCCAACCGACGTCGGAAGCACTTGTTCCGAAACCGTCGCGATACATTGGCGGTGACTTC
>JANMQE010000453.1:0-2314 GCA_031370195.1 Phyllobacteriaceae bacterium | reverse complement strand
CTCATGGCAGACTTGCCGAAGGGGGTTGAAGTCACGGTGCGACAGGCGGATGACCGCGAACTTTACTTCATTTTAAACACAACCGACGGAACTGTAAACTTGCCAGACGTGCCTCGGGGTACCGAGCTCTTGTCCGGTGAGGTGGCGGGCGGCGCGTGGACTCTTGCGCCCTACGGCTGCGCAATTATCAAGCGGCAACGCAAGGATTAGCGGTCCCTGCAAATGGATATCGACGGCAATTCATTGAGGATAGGCTCAGTGCGTCTGGGAGCAGCCTTGTGTTCCGCAGCAACAATATTGGTGGTGAAAGTGCATGGAAAGCGAGGAGTTTCTGACAGCTGCGACAACACTTGAACACGTGCAGCACGGCATAGTCACGCCGGTTAACATCTTGCTGAGTAAACTGGGCATGACCACGCCAGATGGGCGCTTGTCGATATCAGCGATCAACGTGCAGAACACGGTCAAGCTGCTTCAATTGGCTTCCCGAATGGAGCGCGTCTTTATGGCTAACCTGCCGTGGAATCCGGATATTTCACTGTTCGGAGCAAGCGCAACGTTTAGCGGTGGCGCGAATTCGCGCTTTGCAGGCGATGGCGACCCGATGCGCACGGATTACGGCGGTGTCGGGTTCAATCCCTATCAGGCTTTCTGCGCCTGTATAGGCGAGGCGGCAGAGCACGACGCTATGCTGATGCGCCGCGCAGACCGGCGCATTGATGCGGATGGGATGATGGAGATGTTCACCATCGACCTCGCTCCTGTTGGCAAGATCCGTGCCGTCAGAGTTCTTCGAAAGGCAGGAGCTGCTCCAAGCGACAATCCGAGAACAAGCACCGGCTACGCGGCAGGTCAAGACCTGCAACAAGCTGCAAACGCCGCATTGCTTGAGTGTGTTGAGCGACACGCACTGTCGTTGTGGTTTTCCGGCAATTGCGGGGTGACAGAATTGCTGAAGCCAACGCTGAACGGCTCAATTTGGGAGCAGCATCCACGCCTGTCTCAAGCGGAATTAAAGTTCTACTTGATACGCCACGACATTGGTGAATCGCCGGTTGTCATTGCCTTGTTGACGCCAGGCGATGGCGAGATCGTCGCCGGCTACGGCTGCGCGTATGATGAACAAACTGCATCGCTCAAGGCCTACCGTGAAGCATGTCAGAACGAGTTCGGACTGCGTCTTGAATTGCGCAATTCACTGGTCGCCAGCCATGGTAAATCTGACAGAGCTTTTCCGCACATTGCACGTTCATCTCTCTTCAGCGAGCAATCATCGCTTTTTGCATGCGATGAGCGCAGGGAAATGAAAAGCGGCCGTGAGGAGCCGGGCAAAGTCCTATCCGGCCTAAACCCGCAAACACGTCTCGTTGACTTGACAGTGCGCGAGCAGGGCATTGCGGTCATTTGTGCCTTGGTTCCCGGCCTGCGTGATATAACGGCTGAACGCCAAGATAAGGTGCCGTGGCCGGTTTGAGCCAATTCAGCCATCATGCGAACGCACGAGTCATCTCTTCAACAATCATCACCGCTGAAACTGCGCCAGGGTCTGCGTGGCCAAGGCTGCGTTCACCAAGGCGTGCGGCGCGCCAGATCGTGGTGACCATGGTTCTGGTTGCCTCCGCGCCATTGTTTGCCGCCAATGCGATCTCGGGCTGCGTCGCACCGGACTTTGCCGCATCCGGATCAGAAGCGGCATCTGCTTCGGCAAGCGTGGTGGAGAAGGCGAGATCTTCGGCCAAAGTCTTGTTCATCTTCCAACTGGAGCCGATCCGATGCTGCCATCGTACACCCATCATCGTGCCTCTGCATCTGCAATGGTCAGGGTGACACCGGATTTTTTCAGCCCGGTCATGGCGTCTGGCGCGGGCTCGCTGTCAGTCACGACCACGTCGAAGTCAGAGAGGTCAGCCAACACATGCAAGGCGGTGCGGTTGAAACGCAGGTGATTGACGAGCAGGCAGGATTTGTCTGAGGAATCCATCATGGCGCGCTTCGCACGGATCACGCTGTCGTCCATGTGGAATACGCGTGTCCCCGAGACCGCAGGTGTTGAAACAAATGCGATGTCAGCGCGCAGACGCGACAGCGCCTCTTCGGTTACAACGCCAAAATAACCATTGAACTTGGCAGAATAAATTCCACCAAGCGCAATCAACGTGATGCCACTCTCGCCTTTGAGAGCATCAACAATGGCCGCATTGTTGGTGATCACCGTGAGCGGTCGCTTTGCGGGCAACATTGCGCCGAGCACCGCTGCCATTGAACCATCGTTGACCATCACAGTCATGCCGGGTTCGACCAGCCCAAGCGCAGC
>JANMQE010000409.1:0-3456 GCA_031370195.1 Phyllobacteriaceae bacterium | reverse complement strand
GCCATGCTTGGGTCCAAGCTTCGTCCTCAGCAGCCAGCGCTATTTCAGGTGGCTTCGAGTAGTCAAGTTCTGTTCCGTATCGCCCATTCTCGTAAGCCAGATTAAGTACCGACTGGAGCGGCAATCGGATATCAGCTTCATCATGACGAAGCGGAATGCGAACTTCAGGCAATGGCGATCGATAGGATGCCTTGTATACTTCACTTTCCTCCGTCGACTCGCGACGGGTAACACAAATACGGTATGGCCTTCGCAATTCGCAAGGATACAGATCCTCGCATGGTGCGACGACCCATGTCCCCTCGCGCAGCAGGTCGATTTCAACCAAGCTAACGTCACCGTAGATGAGCTCCTGCTGCTTTTGAACATACTGTTTTCGACCCGCCGGAGTTTTGTTGGCAGGACTTAGAAACTCAATCGCCGTTACGACCCGTCGAGTTGCTTTCAAGTCTAGGATTTCGATGTATCGCAACGTGTCGGGTTCATCCACTGACAAATATTCTGCGACGCGTGCATGTAGATCCGGTGGCAACTGTTTCTGAATTGCATCGCACGAGTACATCGTCAATCGCGTATGAACATCTCCCCAACAAGACTCCAGCCAAGGGTTCATACCCGGGAAAGGGGTTTTTTCAAATTGCATTTTCGTGAATACTCCAAAGCCCTTCGAGAGTCGTCAATGCACTCCGACCAAAGCCCATTGTGGGTATCAGCCTCCTTGCTAGGATTGTAGGCCAATGTTCGGTTGCAGTCAAAGAACGCGATGGTCAAGGAAATTCCGCCGCCGTTCGCGTTCATGCAACACCGTCGCGTCATGCCAAATGGAATAAATTGGCCAATTCAAATACTCGATCGACCACCTGCAATGAACAAAGTCACGGACCTGGAATTATTTGCGATCTTCAAGCAACCGGTTGCTTCGTTTTCCACGATCGCGTGGGATATGGAACCCTCGCGAAATGAATCGGAAATACCCCATACGTGGATCACGTACTCGCCAATGTTTATGTTTCGATTCGGGGATCATGTCGAAAGTGCGATCAGATTGGCCCTGGCCCATGCGGCTGGCAAAATCGAGATTGTTAAAATTGGGACTGAGCGAGAAAGTTTATGTGGATTTGCCTATGAGATGGACTCCGACAAACTATGGAGTTCCCTAGAGCCAATTGCCGTTGTCGAGCTCACAGAACTATTGAATCCAATCGACTCGGTTTCAAGACAGCCAATGAATGCAGGGAAGGTTTGCACCGTACGCAATATTCATGGCAATCTTGTCGGGCTACTGGTATGGTTTCAGATAGGATCGAGTATCGCATTTGTTATCGGTCCGTACGACGAGCAAGTGGTTCTTTTTGGTGACAATGTAGAGATTGCATTCCTAAATGCCGTCGAGCATAGCAAGTCCGGACTAATTGAAGTTTCAACTTTTGATTACTTAGGGCATAGCATCCCTGTAACTCCAATCCTTAAAACATGGGACTGGTTTAATCCCGGAGGGATGGATAGTAAAGACCGGTTAACACTTAGACCGTCCCCGTGAGGACACACATCATTTTAGGGGGGAGCCGAAGGCCAGCAAAATCCTCGAATCAAAAATGGAATGTGACCCGAAAGAAGATCCTGGGTGTATAGCGACAACTAGTTTTCCGTAGCGTGTTAGTGCAAAAAATCATCAACTTATCCGCGACGCGCGAGCCATTTTTCCGAGTTTTGCGAAGTATGCATAACGCCTAACACGACGACCTCTGTATCCAAAAGATCATAAAACACAACGAATGGAAATCGTTCGATAGGCCAATAACGTAATCCGTAGTCAACCGTCGTTCGACGCTCTGGATCGGCAACCAACAGAGATGTTGCATGTCTAACACGTTTTACAAAATCAGATCCAAGCTCTTTTTGACGTGAGTCATACCATTGAGCGGCGGAAAGAACGTCCGAATCGAATTGTGGATGATAGCGAACGAATCTAGCCATTTCGAGAGTCGTCAATTCGCTTCCATACTTCCTCGTGAGTTAACCCGAGTTTTGGGTCCGCTATCATTTCGTCACGTCGTCGTGCAGCTTCGGCCAAAGCCCATGTCGGTAGAGGAATGGGGGTATCGGACCCGGCAAGATCATCCCAAATTTGTTCGACAAGCCAGAGTTTGTCCGCAGCGGTCAAATCGCGAATTGTATCAGTGTAAACATTCATCTTCAGTCTCCCACCTGTAATTGTAGGCCAATTTGAGGTTCCAGTCAAAGAACAAAGAACTCGATGGTTAAGGCTTTTCCGCCGCCGGCCATTTGCTCTTACCCAGTGCGGCACTTCGCGACGTTTCGTCGCTACGCTCTGCCCTGGGCTATGCTGTTGCTGCCCCATTCTGGGCGTTTTCCAAATGGAATGTGACCCGAAAGAAGATTCTGGAGACAAGGCGTAACGAGCGGGACCAGAGACTCTTCCACGGGAGAGTCGCACTGGGCATGAGCCGTCCTCGCAACCTATTTTAGAACAAGGGGGCCTTACCGGTAGCGCGGCGCCAAGCGGACAATTGCCCCAAGTGTAGATTGGTGTGCGCAATGATCAGGAAGGTTGCCATATCACCCACCGTAGGCAACTCCGTCTCAAAAAATCCAAGTTTTTGGGGTTTGTTTAAGTCTTCCTCGCTTGATTTCTGATAGAGATTAGCCGCATTAAGAAAGGCAGCTTCGAAGGTGTTGACCAATTCTTCCTTCGATGGGTAATCGCTGCGAGTCTGCGTCTGAGGCTTTTTTGTGTCCGCCAACGCATTCCAGCCAGCCGGACAGACAGCTTGCCCACCTAGAAGGCTCGATGCGTAGTCGGCAGCGGTCGCAAGATGCAACAATAACCACGCAGGATGGTTTAGTCCCATCGGCTGCTGACACATGCTCGCATCGTCAATGTCAACCAAGATCTGCTTTGCGTATGCAATGGTCGCGATGGTGTTGGTGCTGATGGCATTCATGGGAATCTCTTACCGACAGTAAAAAGGTGATGGGGTCTTCAAAAAGAAATGCACTTGGCAAATATTGTACATTAAGTTGCGAAGCCTGATTCACCTCTACGATAAATGGGCGCCAGGCCGACCGGCCTCGACCGTGTAGGATGCTCGGGTCAAAATATTCCCACCCTCCGCTTTCACGTCTTCGACTACCACATAGTCGCTGGTCCACTTGTCTGGAGTTACCGAGCAACGAACATAGCCCCGTTCTTGGTTATGAAACTTGACGCATGGATTCGCCGCTGTCAGCTTGTCCAAGTTCTTAACTTCTTTCGCTCCATTGCCGCCGCTAGAGATACTTGTGCCAACAAATTCTGTCGCCACCACCGGACTGTCCGATTGCCGATCATTCACTCTTAGATCGTTGACCCAATTCGCGTGAATGTCCCCCGTCAGCACGACTGGATTGGGAACTTTTCGGTCCGCAATGAATCTCATCAAGGCGAGCCGTTCG
>JANMQE010000363.1:0-2619 GCA_031370195.1 Phyllobacteriaceae bacterium | reverse complement strand
GATGGCGGGGCGGACCTGATGTATGCCGAGCGCTTCGGTGTTTCGGATGCCGCCAAGGAACGCAAGGTTCTGGCCATCGGCAATGTGATCGACACGCAGAAGGATTATCCGGAGACGGTCGTTGCCTCTGCGCTTTGGCACTTCGAGCCGACATTGCAAAAGGCGATTGCTGCCGTGCAGGCTGGCGCGTTCAAGGCCGACAATTACGGCGTCTACTCGACCATGAAGGAAGGCGGCTGCGCGCTGGCTCCGCTCGGCACATTTGAAGGCAAAGTGCCGCCGGAAGCCATGAAGCTGGTTGAGGAGAAAACCGCCGCCATCAAGGACGGCTCGTTTACTGTCGAAGTCAACGACAACGAGCCGAAATCCACATGAGTCAAGCATCTTGAACCAAACCTCGGGCGAGGCGCGGGAGATTGTACTGCGCCTTACCCGCATCACCAAGCGTTTCGGGCCGCTCACTGCCAACGATCAAATCAGCCTCGAGCTGAAACGCGGCGAAGTGGTCGCACTGCTTGGCGAAAATGGTGCGGGCAAGACCACATTGATGAACATCCTCTTCGGCCACTATGTTGCCGACGAAGGAAGTGTTGAGGCATTTGGCAAGCCCTTGCCGCCCGGCAATCCGCGTGCGGCGCTCGAAGCTGGCATAGGTATGGTCCACCAGCATTTCACGCTGGCCGACAATCTGCCGGTAATGGACAATATCCGGCTTGGAACGGAATCCCTGTTCTCGCACCGGTCCGGCCGCGCTGCGGCCAAGTCCAAGGTCGAAGCGCTGTCGCGCGACTTCGGCCTCGTGGTCAATCCCGATGCCCGCGTCGGTTCGCTCTCGGTTGGTGAACGCCAACGCGTCGAGATTCTCAAGGCGCTCTACCGCGATGCCAAAATCCTGATCCTTGACGAGCCGACTGCCGTGCTCACCCCGCAGGAAACCGATGCGCTGTTCGAGACACTGCGCAAGGCCATCGCGCTGGGTCTTTCCATCGTATTCATCTCGCACAAGCTGCATGAGGTCATGGCCATCGCCGACCGCTGCATCGTCTTGCGCCATGGCAAAGTGGTGGGCGAGGTCGACACGAAAGCCACCGACCGCGCCGCGCTCGCATCAATGATGGTTGGCGGCACGGTCACCATGCCGAAGGCGGACTATCTCGATCCCGGTCCTGCGCTGTTCCGTTTCAACGCAGTGACAACACCGGACAAAGGCACCGCACCCGGCTTGAAATCCATCACTCTCGACCTTTGCTCCGGGCAGATTGTCGGGCTCGCAGGCGTCTCCGGCAACGGGCAGGCAGCGATTGCCGATCTGGTGTCCGGGCTCGCCGCTCCGGCTTCCGGCGAAATTGCCGTGCTCGGCAACAAGGTTCCGCAATGGTCGCCCCGCGCTGCCATCGGTTCCGGCATCGCCCGCATTCCTGAAGACCGGCACAAGACCGGCACGATTGCCGACTTTACCCTCACAGAGAACGCGGTGCTGGAAGGTTATTTCCGCGAGGGCTTTTCCAAGCGCGGCTGGATGGACTGGAAAGCCGCCGAAGATTTCGCCACGGACATCATCACCAAATACGATGTCCGCTGCCCGGGCCCGTCGGCGCGCATCCGCCTCCTCTCCGGCGGCAACATGCAGAAGCTGATCCTTGGACGCGTGCTGGAGCCCAAGCCCGCCATCATCATCGCCAATCAGCCGGTGCGCGGCCTCGATGTCGGGGCCATAGCTTACGTCCACTCGCGCCTCATCGCCGCGCGCGATGCTGGCGCGGCGGTGCTGCTGATCTCTGAAGACCTTGATGAAATCCAGTCATTGTCCGATGTCATCCATGTTGTCTCGGAAGGCCGGTTGAGTCCCGCTTTCAAACGCGGAACCAAGACAGCAGCGGAACTCGGCCTGTGGATGGCCGGATATGGTTTTGACGAGGCCAGTCATGCGGCTTGAACCTGTCGCCAACCCGACATTGGCCCGCCAGCTTGGCTACCCCGCCGCCGCACTGGCTGCGACCGTTGTGGTGGCCTCACTGCTGGCGCTCATGGCCGGAGCCAATCCCTTTGCCACACTTGGTCTTGTTCTCAAGGGCGCTGCCGGTTCGCGCTTTGCGCTGCTGGAAACCTTGAACCGCGCCACACCGTTGGTCTTCACAGGCCTGTCAGTTGCCGTCGCCTTCCGCGCCAAGCTGTGGAACATCGGCGCGGAAGCGCAGCTTTATGCCGGAGCAATTGTCGCAGTGCTGTTCGGCACTGGAGCCATCGGCTCACCCTTTGTGCTGCCTATTTCCGCCGCCGCTGCAATGCTCTTCGGCGCGCTGGTGTTGCTTGGCCCTGTCCTCCTCAAGACCCGCCTCGGCGTCGATGAAGTCGTCACCACGCTGCTGTTCAACTTCATCATGCTGCTGATCGTTTCATGGCTGCTCGAAGGTCCGATGAAAGACCCGGCAGGCATGGGCTGGCCGAAATCGATGGCGCTGATCCCTGAAGCAAGATTGCCGCGTATTGTCAGCGGCCTTCGCCTGCACTGGGGCTTCGGTTTGGCGCTGATTGCTGCCGTGGTCGTCTGGGTGATCCAGACCCGCACCACGCTCGGCTTTGAAATGCGCGCCGTCGGCCAGAACCAACAGGCTGCCC
>JANMQE010000354.1:0-4085 GCA_031370195.1 Phyllobacteriaceae bacterium | reverse complement strand
GTCGTCAGCGGCGGCCACCATGGCATCGACGAGGTCAACCGCGATCACCTTTCCGGAGGGAGCGATGTATTTGCCCGCCTCCATCGGCCCGCCGGAGACAAACACCGCCGGAATGTTAAGCCGCATCGCTGCCATCAGCATACCGGGCGTGATCTTGTCGCAGTTGGAAATGCAGACCATGGCGTCGGCACAGTGGGCGTTGACCATATACTCGACCGAGTCGGCGATGATCTCGCGCGACGGCAGCGAATAGAGCATGCCGTCATGGCCCATGGCGATGCCGTCATCGACGGCGATTGTGTTGAATTCCTTGGCAACGCCGCCAGCCCGTTCGATCTCGCGGGCAACCAGCTGCCCAAGGTCCTTCAAATGCACATGGCCGGGCACAAACTGGGTGAACGAATTGACGACCGCAATGATCGGCTTGCCGAAATCGCCGTCCTTCATGCCGGTGGCGCGCCAAAGGCCGCGCGCGCCCGCCATGTTGCGGCCGTGGGTGGTGGTGCGGGAACGGTAAACAGGCATGGGATGGTTCCTTGCGAAAAAAATACCAGCACTGCCGATAAACCTTGGTTGGGCCGGTTTCAAGGCATGAGGCGGCGATTACTGCGCGGCAAAGACGTGAAAGCCGTCCCTTCTCCCCGCCACTTGCGGGGAGAAGGTGGCCCGAAGGGCCGGATGAGTGGCAGCGCCGAGTCTGAACAATGATCCGCTCTTTCATTTATCCATGCGTGAGTACTAGCGCTAAATCTTCATCATTCGCGCTGCCCCTCATCCGTCCGCGACGCGTCCACCTTCTCCCCGCAAACGGCGGGGAGAAGGGAGTTACATCCACGACTCCAACGCAAACGGCACCCAGATCGCTTGTTTCAGCCGCATCAGCGGCAGGTTTTCCAGAATGTCCGGTGGCTGGGCGTCAGGCTTTCTGCTCTGGCGCTACGTAGCGACCGCCGCCAAACCGCCTTCAAGCGCGCCGTCAACCCTTCGCCTCTTTGCTCCACTCCAGCCGCTTGTAGTCAAACCCGTGCTCGATTGTCGGTTTCACCACAGCAAAATATGGCGACAGGTCAAAGTCGCGCGGGGTGTAAAGCGAATGGTGGCGGATGTGCAGGATTTCGCGCCGCGAATAATCAGACTGCGCGGACGAGCGACCCACCGCGCGCGTGATCTCCGGCAGGATCGGATAGCCGATCTGGCCAAAAGCCTCGGCGATCAAGGTTGAGCACACCGCCCGTGTCGACTCGCCCGAACCGAACGCAATCATCCGCCGCCGCCAGCGCACGGGAACCGGCGGCGTTGGAAACAAGAACCGCAGCATGTCGATGATGTTCTTGGTGTCATAGCGCGTGCCGAGCCGCGAGATCATGAAGGCGATAACCGACTGCCTGTCCTCCGGTGTCAGCGCCACGGCGCGGCAGATGCGGGTGTTGTACGTCTGGTATTTTTCCAGCGGCGAGGCGATGCACCCGCTGCCGAGCACCATTTCGATGAGACGCGGGCGCGGCGAACCGTCGGGGCTCTCCGGCAGAGCCTCTCCGACATAAAGCGCCGCATGGCTCCAGGTCGATTGCGTCAGATATTTGATCGCATTCGACACATGCTGGTTGCCTTCGATCAGAAGGATATCGCCGGGATGCAGCACGCGGCGCAGCGTGTCAGGGTCGGACGGTGTGAACGGCATGTAACCGGACGATGTTTCCATGAGCCGCCCGGCAAGATATGTGCCAATCTTGTCAAGTATGGTGTCCGGTCCGCGGTCCATGGTCTGCTCCTCCCCGCGCGAATATGGCCGTGCGCAATCAGGAAGGAAAGAGCGATTAATGACCCTCACCGGCAAGTGAATGAATTTCAGGGCGGGTCTTGCAGTCGTGAGCATCGGGTGATGCGCCGGGGGAGTAAGCGCCACAACAAGTCCGCATCGGCGCAATTGTTCCTTGCGCCAATGCGGCCGTGCTCAAAGCAGCATAACTTACGCGGCTTCCTTGTTCGCATAAGAATCTGCCAGCGCGGTCAAGTCCTCATCGGTCTTTGACTCTTCAGCCAGCGTCTTTTCCAGAATTGCCTGCGCGTCCTTCATGCCGAGCACCTTGGCCCAGCGGCGCAGCGTGCCGTAGCGGGTGATCTCGTAATGCTCGACGGCCTGCGCCGCCGCAATGATCGCCGCATCGCCGGAAACCGTTTGGGCGAAATCCTCGAGAACACCTTCGCCTTCTTTCAAAATGCCTTCGATGGCATCGCACTTCACGCCCTTGGCTGGCTTGTCGATCATTTTGAACACGTCTTCGAGCCGCGTGACATGCACCTCGGTCTGGCCCTTGTGATGCTCGAACGCCTTCTTCAATTCAGGCGATTTCGCACCCGCCATCATCTTCGGGATCGCCTTCAAAATCTGCTTTTCAGCGTAATAAATGTCCTGAAGCGTGTGATGAAACAGCTCGTCCAGTTTCTTTTCGCTTGCCATTTTTGCAACTCCGTTCACATGTCTGACGGACGACATTGTCCTTGGTGAACAACGCGTCTGATTGGCGACGGTTCCCGACATACTTCTGCGAATATCTGCAAGGACGATCATGACCAAAGCCAAGGCCGCCATTCTCATCGCCACCCTTTCGGCGGCAAATTTTGCCATCGGCATGGGCGCGTTCGTCGTCATCGGTGTGCTGACGCCGATCAGCGAAGGCCTCGGCATGACCAAACAAGAGGCGGGCTTCGTCCTCACCTCCTACGCCATCGCCTACGCGATCCTCTCGCCGCTTCTGGTGGCGCTGACCGGCACATGGTCGCGCCGCACTGTCCTGCTCATTGGCATGAGCTTGTTTGGTTTGGGAGCGGCGCTGACGGCGCTGGCGACTGACACAACGCTGCTTTACGCCGCCCGTGTCATTGCTGCCGCAGGGTCGGGCATGTTCACGCCGGTGGCAGCCAGCGTCGCCTTCTCGGTCAGCGCGCCGGAGGATCGCGGCAAGGCGCTGTCCAACGTGTTCTTCGGCCTGACGCTTGCACAAGCGCTTGGCGTTCCGGCCGGCGCATGGCTCGGTTACACGTTCGGCTGGCAAGCGGCGTTCATCGTCGTGGCGGCGCTCGCAGCTGCCTCTGTCGCGCTGTGCATGGCGCTGGTGCCCAAGGCCGTGGCGTTTCAGGTCAATTCGCTGGCGACACTCGGCGAAGCGCTCGCCGACTGGCGCTCGATGCTGTCGGTCCTCTACACCGCCACCTTCCTCGGCGCGTTCTACATCCTCTTCACCTATTTCGCCCCGCTGCTCGAAGCGAAACAAGGCTTTGACCGCAACGGCGTCTCGCTGTTCCTGCTGATGTTGGGTCTGGGCGCGGTCAACGGCAACTTTATCGGCGGCCGCCTCAACGACCGCCTCGGCTCCGCCCGCACGCTCAAAATCCTCTGCGTCGGCCAGATGGTCATGCTCTCGCAGTTCTCGTTCCTGCCGATGCCCGTCCCCTTCCTCGCCATCATGGGCTTTGTCTGGTCCTCATTCGGCTGGTCGTTCATGGCCGCCCAACAAACCCGCCTCGTCCTGCAAACCCCACAACGCCAATCCGTCGTCTTGGCCCTCAACGCAGCGTCAATCTACATCGGAGCGTCACTGGGCTCGTTCATTGGCGGGCAGGTGCTGAAGCATTGGGGATTGGACGCACTGGGGCTGGCAGCGGCAGGCGCGATGGTGTTTGCGTTCGGGCATTTGGTGGTTTCGGAGCTGGTGAAGGGGAGATCTTCAGATGTCGCTTAGGCAAACGCTTGAGGTTCTGAATGGCATGATTGCCGCGTCGGTCATCGACACCTACGCTATCGGCGGCGCAGTTGCCGCCTTTTACTATGTCGAGGCATCCACCACCGACGACCTTGACATACTTGTCTCATTTGAGGCCGGTTCCGACAAACAGTCTGGGCTGATCACGCTTGGCCCCATCGTCAACTATCTGGCGGCCAAGGGCTACTCTGAGTGGCGCGCCGAAGGTATCGTCATTGAAGGCTGGCCGGTGCAGTTTCTGCCTGTCGCAGACGCTCTCGACGCAGAAGCGCTGACCCACGCAGTGAAAGTCGATCTCGAAGTCGAAACCGCCGCACCGCC
>JANMQE010000318.1:0-2753 GCA_031370195.1 Phyllobacteriaceae bacterium | reverse complement strand
GGAGCCGAAGGCCGAACCGCGGCCTGTCGTGAACACAACGAGCTGCGAGCCTGATGCGATCTGGCCGGTGGCAGAGACCGGATCGTAGCCGGGCGAATCCATGAACACGAAGCCGCGCTTTTTGACCTTTTCGGCGTAGAGCAACACATCAGCCAAGGCGAGCGTTCCGCCTTTTGCCGCCGCGCCGAGTGACTTTTCCAAGATCGTTGTCAGGCCACCGGCCTTGTTGCCGGGAGATGGATTGTTGTCCATCGAGCCACCGTTGATTGATGTGTAATTCTCCCACCAGCGGATGCGGGAGATCAGCTTTTCGCCGACTTCGGTTGACGATGCGCGGCGTACGAGCAGTTGCTCTGCGCCGTATATCTCAGGTGTTTCCGACAACAGCGCGGTGCCGCCGTGGCGCACCAGAAGGTCGGTCATCGCGCCGAGCGCAGGATTTGCCGTGATGCCGGAGAAGCCATCCGAGCCGCCGCATTGCAGGCCGAGCGTGAGTTCGCTGACAGGGATTGGCACGCGCTGGACGTCGTTGACAACTGGCAACAGCGCCTTGATCGTCTCAATGCCGGCGGCGATGGTCTTGCGGGTGCCTCCGGCCTCCTGAATGGTCAATCCGTGAAAGCGCTCATGGCCTGAAGACCCGAACATCGCCTTCATCCGGCCGATCTGCATGACTTCGCAGCCCAGACCCACGAAGATGGCCGCACCAACATTGGGGTGAGTGGCATGGCCCCACAGCACGCGCTGCAAGGCGTCATAGCCTTCACCGGACGCAGCAATGCCGCAGCCGGTGCCGTGCGCGAGCGCTATGACACCATCAACATTGGGATAGTCATCCAGAATGCCGGACCTGTTGCAATGGTCTGCAATGTGGCGGACCACGGTTGCCGAGCAGTTCACCGTGGCGCAGAGCGCGATGTAGTTGCGCGTGCCAGCGCCGCCGTCGGCCCGGCGGTAGCCCATGAAGGTCGGCCTGTTGGCCTCCGGCAAATAATCAACCGGCGCAAAGTCCTCGCCGATATGATAGTCTTGGTCGTGCGCGCCCATCGAGCAATTGTGGGTGTGGACATGATCGCCCACGGCAATCGGCCCTGATGCATAGCCGATTATCTGGCCGAACTTGAATATTGGCGACCCTGCCGGGATATCCACCGTCGCAATCTTGTGGCCGGAAGGCGTGTTGCGAACCAGGGGATTGCCGGAGCCCGTCGGCATGCTTCCGGCACGGAACGCTTTGGTAAGGACAATGACATTGTCCCTGGCGTGCAGTCGAATCGTGCCATCGTCTGCGCTCATGGCCGGGACCTTTCGGACATCTGGCGCATATGATCCGGCCCGTCATGCATCAGCGTCGGCCAGACTGCGGCTTTCCACCACGCTCTGGGCGTCCAGAACGGCGATGGCGCTCTTGTAGGCAGAATCCAGATGGGCGCGCATGGCAGCACCCGCCCGCTCCGGATCACCGCTGTTGAGCGCGCGAACAATTTCCCTGTGTTGATCAAGCGTCGCCTCTCCCTGCCCCGTGCGCGGCAAGGTCATGTGGCGGCAGCGGTCGATCTGGGCCTTCGATATTTCGATGGTTTTCCACAGCCGTGGCAAGTTGCTGATCATGGCGATGTGCGCATGAAATTCATCATCGGCGCTGATGGCTTCCACATACTGGCGGCGCTCCAGCGCCCGCGCATGCTTGTGCATGATATCGGCCAGCCGGTCGGTGTGGGACTGGCTTATGCGGGAGGCGGCCTGACAGGCACTTTCGACTTCGAGCGCGCGGCGGATCAAATAGGATTCAAAGATTTCGCTACGGTCGATGCGCGCCGCCCGGGTGGCTGATTGCGCAATGACTTCAACCAGATGCTCATCGCTCAATTTCTTCACGGCCTCGCGGACCGGCGTGCGCGAAACCGACAGCTGCGCAGCGATATCCTTCTCGTCAATGGTCTGGCCCGGCTTTATCGCACCGGTAAGAATCAGCGTTCTGACAATTGAATAAATCTGCTCGCGCAAAGAAATGCGCCGGTCCAGCTGGGTGTTTGACAATTCAAAAGCCATGACTGTGATACTAATATAATAGTTCTGGACAGCAAGAGGAAATTGAGTTTAGCTGAAGGAAATTTCGAGTGCGTCTGGGAGGACACATGAGCGGAGAGACCGGATTTCCCAAGCTTCACAATGCGATGTGGCCAGGTCTGGTCGGCAAGGGTCCGGACTCAGAGCCGCCAATCAGCCTCGACACGATGATCGACTTGACAGTCAACGCAGAGGTCGACGGCGTCAAATTTGACGGCATCGACATTTTCCTCATTGACCCGCACACATCCATTGATGCGAGCGACGATGAGATCAAGGCGCTGGCCGATAAGGTGCAGAAACACAATCTGAAAATTGGTTCCGCCGTCGCACCAATCTGGGGCAGCCCGGCGTTCGGTTCTGCCGATGACCGCAAGAATTTCGTCGAAGTCATCAAAAAAGCATGCCGGATCATGGGACGCTTGCGCGATCTTGGCGTGCGCGACTATGGAATCATCCGCATTGATTCTGCAGGAAGCCCGGCCGATTTTGACAAGGATCCGGCCGGAAACACCAAACTGATCGCGCAGACTTGGCGGGAGGCGGCTGACGTTGCCGAGGCGCATGGAGAACGACTGGCAGCAGAGGGCGAAATCTGCTGGGGTGGCATGCATTCGTGGAAGGCGATGGTTGCGACGCTTGAAGGCGTGGGCCGCCCGAAGACCGTTGGATTTCAAGCCGAC
>JANMQE010000316.1:0-2747 GCA_031370195.1 Phyllobacteriaceae bacterium | reverse complement strand
ATCGCGACAATTGACGGGTCGCCCGGTGCGAGCGGGACGCTGTCTCTAGCGCCCTGGCGGCGCACCTCGATTTTCAAGTGGCCTTCGCGCTTATAGCCTTCGACGATGATGAGGTCGCATGGCGACAGTCTGGCAATCACTGTATCCAGTGGCGGCTCGTCCTCATTGTCCAGCTCGTGGATCAACGCCCAGCGTTTCGATGAGACGATGGCAACTTCGGAAGCCCCGGCCTTGCGATGACGATAGGAATCGCGGCCTTCATGGTCGATGTCAAATTCATGGTGCGCATGTTTGACAGTTGCCACTCGATACCCGCGCGAGACCAGTTCGGCGACGAGCCGCTCGGTCAGGGTGGTTTTTCCCGCGTTTTTCCAGCCGGTTATGCCGATGACCTTAGGTTTTGATTCAGGCATTCTCGCTCATGGCTTCGTCGTTTCTGGCCTGCGCCGCTGCCAAATCCTGCGGTGTGTTGATGTTCATGAATGGATCGACGCCACCCGCGAGGTCAAAATCGACAAACTGGTGCGGCTGGCTTTCGATGAAATCCAAGACCTTGCGCGTGCCGCCTGCTGCAAAATGGATGTGCAACAACGGAGCAAGCGACAGCGGCCAGAGCGAAAACACCGGATGGACATGGCCGTTTGACCGCGCCGAGATGATTGCCTTGCCGTCGCTTTTGGCCGCGAGTTTGGCAACCAGAGTTTCCGGAAAAAACGGTGCGTCAACGGCTGCGAAGGCGACGTGCGTTGGCGTGGGCTTCAGCGTTCCTGCCCATTCCAGTCCTGCAAGAATGCCAGCCAGCGGACCGGCGTGACCTGCAATCGGATCGGGCAGGACGGGAACCGAAACAGGCAGCGCGGCATTTGCGCTGACGGCCAGTGCGCCAACCTGCGGTACCAGCCGCGCGATTGCCAGATCAAGCAATGTCTTTCCGCCGAGTTTGACGGCGGCCTTGTCGGTGCCCATGCGGCTGGATTTGCCGCCTGCCAGGACGATTCCTGCAATATCGCTCATGGTCTGATCTCCACCCGTTGCACGTCTCTGGACCGGACGCGTTCACGGTGGAAGGTATAGACCCCGCTCAAAACCACAAGGGTTGCGCCGACGATCATGTAGATATCCGGAACGTCGGTGAAAACGAAGTATCCAAGCACCAGCGCCCATAGAAGACTTGTGTAGCGGAACGGCGCAACGAATCCGATCTCGCCCTCACGCATCGACTGTATGACATACTGGTAGCCGAACAACAGAAAGACTGACGCTGCGGCCAGCCAGCCAAAAACTTTTGGTTCCATCGCCGTCCAGCCGCCCATCGGCACTATCAACAGCAATCCGACAACTGTGATGAGCGACGCCGTGGCGAGCGAGATGAAGGAAGAGGGAATTTCGGCAGGCGCAGAACGGGTGATCAGATCGCGGCAGGCCGCGAATATTACGCAGGCCACGATAAACAGCGACCAAACACTGAATCCTTCAGCGCCGGGCCGGACTATGATCATTACACCCACGAAGCCTGCCGCTATTGCAAACCATCGCCTCCAGCCAACAGCTTCGCGCAGTATGACGGCAGCTCCAAGGGTGACAGCCAACGGAAGCGCCTGAAGGATGGATGAGGCATTGGCAAGCGGCATATGGGGAAGCCCGACCAACCATGTCACAGTTGCCATCACTTCGCCAAGCGAGCGCCCCAAAACCGACCGATTGAGCAACAGACTTGGCGGGCGCAACGCTCCGGTTTTCCAGCACAACAGGAAGATAAGCATTGCCGCCATCAGCCCGCGCACGAACATGATCTGTCCGGCGTTCAACTCGGCGGACGCCAGTTTGACGAATGTGTCGTTGATGGTGAAGCCAGCCATGGAGATTGCCATGAACAGCGCACCGCGCAAATTTTTGGAAAGGGCCAAGGAAACCGCCTGAACTGATTTGGTTTGTCAGTAGCCGGATTCGGCGGGACGGGCGAGTGCGAATGCGACAGAGGACCGGCCAGCATGCCCTTGATCACCTGGCAGTCTATCAAGCCAGCGAAACCAGTGTTTCGGTCTTGACCCTGTCCATCGCGACAAAGGTGCGGAACTTGCGGACATTGCTGTTGGCGAAGAACAATCGCCGCGTCAGCACCTCGTATGAAGCCATATCGGCAACGAGGATGATGAGGATGAAATCCGTCTCTCCTGTCACGTAATAGCATTGCTGGACTTCGGGCGTCGCGGCGAACAGGGATTTGGCGGCGTCGATCATGGCGCTGCCTTCATTTTCGAGCTCGACTTCAACAATCAGCGTGATCGGCTTGCCAACCGCTGCCGGCGAAAGTCTTGCGGCATGGCCCTCAATGATTCCGGCTTTCTCAAGCGCCTTGATCCGCCGCTGCACGGCGGGTGCGGAGAGACCGACAGCAACGCCAATCTGGCGCTGCGGCGTCATGTTGTTGTTTTGGAGAATGTCGAGGATCGCCATATCGAAACGATCCATTTCAATGCGCGCCATATTTGCTCCAAAGACCATGCTGGCGCAACAAACTTGCACAAAACCGTGCAAAATACAGCGCAAATCTCGCTTCTCTTGCACTATGTTTGCGCCATTGGAATAGGGAGAGTGCGATGTTTCTCACCAACACACATAGGGACCATGGCCAACCGCTAGACACGCGCGATGCCGACTTGCTTGGCTCGGAGGGCGCGGCCCGCGTGCAAGCCTATCTGGCAAGACGGGACAATCATCGCGTCACGCCACTCAATGCGCTGCCG
>JANMQE010000270.1:0-2092 GCA_031370195.1 Phyllobacteriaceae bacterium | reverse complement strand
CGGGCCGACCGGAGTCGGCAAGACGGAGATTTCCCGGCGTCTGGCCAAGCTTGCGGGTGCGCCGTTCATCAAGGTTGAGGCAACGAAATTCACCGAAGTCGGCTATGTCGGGCGCGATGTCGAACAAATCATCCGCGATCTCGTTGAGGCCGGTATCCTTTTGATCCGCACCAAGAGGCGCGAGGACGTCAAGGCCAAGGCTCATGTCAACGCGGAAGAGCGGGTGCTGGACGCGCTTGTCGGCAAGACCTCGAGCCCGGCCACCCGCGACAGTTTCCGCAAGAAGCTGCGCGACGGCGAGATGGATAACAAGGAGATCGAAATTGAAGTTGCAGATTCCGGCCAGCCCTCGTTCGAGATCCCGGGGATGGGTGGCGCCAACATTGGCGTGATGAACCTTTCCGACATGCTCGGCAAGGCGATGGGTGGGCGTACCAAGAAGGTGAAGACAACTGTCAAGGACTCTTATGGCTTTCTTGTCGATGACGAGTCCGACAAGCTGATTGACCAGGACCAGATCAACCGCGAGGCTTTGCGCGCGGCGGAAGATGATGGCATCGTGTTTCTGGACGAGATCGACAAGATTGCCGCGCGTGACGGCGGCGTTGGTGCGGGTGTCTCCCGTGAAGGCGTGCAACGCGATCTGTTGCCGCTGATTGAAGGCACGACGGTTTCGACCAAATATGGCCCGGTAAAAACTGACCACATATTGTTCATCGCATCCGGCGCGTTCCATGTGGCCAAGCCCTCCGACCTTTTGCCGGAGTTGCAGGGACGGCTGCCTATCCGAGTTGAATTGTCAGCGCTCAGCCGCGAAGACATGCGCCGGATTTTGACCGAGACTGAAGCCTCGCTGATCAAGCAATACATCGCGTTGATGGGGACGGAAGGTGTAAAGCTCGAATTCACGGATGGTGCGCTTGATGCTCTGGCCGATATCGCTGTCGACTTGAACAGTTCAGTCGAAAATATCGGTGCGCGTCGGCTTCAGACCGTGATGGAACGGGTTCTCGACGAGATATCCTATGATGCGCCGGACAAGAATGGCACGGCTTTCAAGATTGATGCTGACTACGTTAAAAAGCATGTCGGGGCACTGGCGAAGAACACCGACCTGTCGCGCTTCATCCTGTAGCATCCATGCAACAGCGCCGGACCTAACGTGATCATGTTGACGCTGGCTGCTGGTCTTTGCCCGGTATGGCCTGAATTCGGCCACAGGACCGCTGGAAATCCCCTCGACTCAAGAGGGGTGCGGCGGGTAATGCTTCGCCGGATTCGGGAACAGCACATCATCATGCAGGCAAAGACAATACTGGCAGCAACTCTGGCGACTTTTCTTGCAGCTTTGCCTGCGTCTGCCTTGACTCAGGTTCCCGAAGGCAACCGCAACGCCGAACAGCCCGGCATCCCTGCCGCCTCGGCGAAACGGACAGCGGCGCTGAAGTCTTCTTATGAGGCCAAGTACCAAAAGGTGCTAAACCTTTTGCAGTCCGATGAGAAGCTGCGGTCCAAAATCAAGTCCGTGTCGGCGCAGTATGGCATATCGCCGCTGCATATGGCCGGGGCCATCATTGGCGAGCACACCTATAATGTTGACGCTTATGACCGGTTGCAGACCTATTATGTCAAAGCACTGTCTTATGTCGCCTCGGACATATCGTTTGAGTTTGACGGACAATCGGTTTCGGATTTCGTCAACCGGCCCGAGTTCAACGAGTGCAAAGGCAAAACAGGCAGCAATGCTTTGTGGTCTTGCCGCGAACGGGTTTGGAATGCGACGTTTCGGGGCAGATCTCTGGGGGGCACCGCCTATCCTGATGACCGGTTCAGCGCAGTATTCTTCCAGCCGTGGCCAACAAAATGTCCCTGGCCTGCGCTTTCAAGAAAGGCGAGATAGCCAAGCGCCGGCACGGAAAGCAGCAGTATCTCGAGGAAAAATCCCTGCGTCGGCCCGACCGGAAGCGTCTTCTTGAAATAGGCGTAAAATCCCCAGGAAAAAGTTAGCCCCAGCTACACCCAAGGCAGCCCGCCCGCATCCCAGGTCAGAATGGCGACTGCGATGACGGCAAGGAGAATTGCAAACATTTGC
>JANMQE010000266.1:0-1630 GCA_031370195.1 Phyllobacteriaceae bacterium | reverse complement strand
CGTGCGGAAATCGCCGTCATCCGGTTTTGCCGGATCATGCGACATCATCTCGACAGACGCTCCGACCGGACGCGTTGCGATCAGCACAGCCTGATTGTCAACTTGGCTGGCCGCCGGAAACGCGGCATGGTCGATCTTGGCTTTGATTTTGACACGGAACAGCCGCATGTCCGCCGCGCCGTCACCGTCGAGGTCAACCGGCGACAGGCGGAAGTCGGAGATGGACGCCGTGTCATTGGCAGTCGTTGTCGTGCTGATGGCAACGCTTGGCGCGCCACCGCCGCCCGCATCGGTCACATCGCCGGTCACACTTGCGCCAACGATGCTGAGACCGGAAGGAAGCTGATCCTTCAGGTCGAATTTGAGTTTCGACAAAGCCAGCACCGCATCCGGCGGCAGCGGCCCGTCATTTTTCAGTTCGATGCCGAACCGCAGCTCGTAGGAAACAAAGTCGCAGTCAATCTGACCGCCGACCTTGCTGAAGAAAATCTTCGGACTGCCGATTGTCGGCCCGCCCGGCTTCTCTTCCAGTTTCAGCATTTCAGGCACTGACGCCAGTGGCTCGGCGGCAAAAGCCGGAGCTTGGGCCATGCCCATCGCCATCGCGGCGGCCATCAGCCACCGTCCCGGACGTTTCGTCCATTCAAGGGGTTTCATGATCGTCTCCATAGCGTTTCGTGTTGCAATTCGTGGCGAGTGGAAAATCGAATGAGTGTTCATTTTCCCCTCCTCACGGTGCGCACGAAGCGAGTGGAGTTTCGATATCGAAATTGACCTTGCAGCACGGGAAATACCCGCCCTTGGCCGCATCCGCAGCCTTGTAGAAGCACAGACCCAGCCTCACCGAATCGCCTGGCAATACGCCAGACAATCCGAATGTGAACGGCGAGGCTGCATCAGGCCGAGATTGCATCGGCGGTGAAACCGATACACCCGGCGTCAGCGAATCCGCCTTGATCGAGTCGCCGCCTAGGCCCGTCGTATCCTTGACATAGACGTCCGCCTCAAGCCCTGCCGGAGTGCAGAAATACTCGACCGACTTCACGTCGATGCAAGGTGGCAGTTCCGTTGGCGGGAAGTAGGGCGGCCAATAGGGATCGGGATAATCACCCGGATACGGGATCGGCTCATAATAGCCCGCCTGCCCCGCACAAGGACGCCAAACCTCGACATCGCCGACATGGCCCTTCACATCCGGGTCTTCATACAGGCTGTCGTAGTCGAGGAACCACGAGCCAAACGGCGGCACATTCTGTGGCTTCACGAGGTCCTTCGGCGTCATCTGCACGCCGTGCACCACCAACGCGCCGCCCAGCGCCAGCTGGTCGGCCAGTTCCTCATTGTTGCGCAAATCATCGCCGGTTTTCACCAGCGTCTGGCTGCACGAGCCGTAATCAATCACGCCAAACTGGTCATATCCATACTGCAGGTCAAGACCGCCCGCCGCCTGCCGGTTTTCCGGCGGGAAGCCAACGGCATATTCCTGTGGGCTTTCCACCCAGACGCTCTCCGTCGCCGGATCATCCGGGCTCTCGCGCCAATAGCGTATGACCTCGCCCTTGCCGGAGTTGGCAAAGCGCGAATAGTCGTAGCGGTTCTCGATCTCGCCGCGCTGCGACAGATACATGAA
>JANMQE010000253.1:0-2618 GCA_031370195.1 Phyllobacteriaceae bacterium | reverse complement strand
CCCGGCCAGCTTTTCGTCGACAGCCTCATTGACCCGGACTGCGCTTGCAGCAAGATGTGGCACGCGGCCAATGGCGCTAGCCATGAGATGAAAACGGTCGAGACCGTTCATCACGACTTGGTCAAACGGCGTGCTTGTTGTGCCTTCTTCCTTATAGCCGTGCACATGAAAGTTCCCATGGTTTTTGCGGCGATAGGTTAGCCGGTGAATGAGCGTGGGGTAGCCATGATAAGCGAAGATGACCGGCTTATCGACGGTGAAGAGGCTGTCAAAGTCCGCATCGCTCAAGCCATGCGGATGGTCGCTCTTTGACTGGAGCTTCATCAAATCAACGACATTGACTACGCGGACCTTCAAATCTGGAAACTGCGCGCGCAGCAAATCGACGGCGGCCATTGTTTCAAGCGTCGGAACGTCGCCACAGCACGCCATCACGACGTCCGGCTCGCTGCCGCCGTCGCTGCCTGCCCAATGCCAAATCCCGATTCCGGCAGAACAGTGTTTAATGGCCGCGTCCATGTCGAGCCATTGCGGAGAGGGTTGCTTGCCGGCGATGACGACGTTGACGTAATTGCGACTGCGCAGGCAATGGTCCGTCACTGACAGCAGCGTGTTGGCATCGGGCGGCAGATAAACGCGGATGACTTCAGCCTTCTTGTTGACGACATGGTCGATGAAGCCGGGGTCCTGATGGGTGAAGCCGTTATGGTCCTGGCGCCAGACATGTGAGGTCAGCAGGTAATTCAGCGAGGCGATGGGCCGGCGCCAGGGAATGCCGCGCGTGACCTTCAGCCACTTGGCGTGCTGGTTGAACATCGAATCAATGATGTGGATGAACGCCTCATAGCAAGGGAAGAAGCCATGGCGTCCGGTGAGCAGATAGCCTTCCAGCCAGCCCTCGCACTGGTGCTCGCTCAACATTTCCATCACCCGGCCATCCGGCGCAACGTGGTCGTCGAAGTCGAAAATCTCGGCGGTCGAGCAGCGGTTGGTTACCTCGAACACCGCGCCCCAGCGGTTCGAAGTCGTTTCATCAGGGCTGAAGACGCGGAAGTTATCCGGATTATTTTTGATCACATCACGGATGAACTGCCCCTGCACGCGGGTGGCTTCCGCACTCACCGCTCCGGGCGTTGGCACATCAACCGCGTAAGTGACAAAATCGGGCAGCTTCAAATCCCGCAAGAGCAGCCCGCCGTTGGCATGGGGATTGGCGCTCATGCGGCGCTCACCCTTCGGAGCCAAGTCCGCAAGTTCGGCGTGGAACCTTCCCGCATCGTCGAACAGCTCCTCCGGCCGGTAGCTCTTCATCCAGTTTTCCAAGAGCGCCAGATGCCCGGGCTTGTCCATCTCGCCCATCGGCACCTGATGAGCGCGGAAAGTCCCTTCGGTCGCCTTGCCGTCAACCACTTTCGGGCCGGTCCAGCCCTTGGGCGAGCGCAAGATGATCATGGGCCAGAGCGGGCGCGTCTTGAACCCGTTGGCGCGCGCGTCATGCTGGATGGATCGAATGTCAGCCACGACTTGGTCCAATGTCGTCGCCATCAGTTGGTGCATGGTCATGGGGTCATCGCCCTCGACAAAATAGGGTGTATAGCCGAGCCCGCGAAACAGCGCTTCAAGTTCATCGTGTGGAATGCGTGCCAGCACGGTCGGCCCAGCGATTTTGTAACCGTTCAAATGCAGGATGGGCAGCACCGCGCCATCATGCACCGGGTTGAGAAACTTGTTCGAATGCCAGCTCGTCGCCAGCGCGCCGGTTTCGGCTTCGCCATCGCCGACGACACAGGCCACAATGAGGTCAGGATTGTCGAATGCAGCGCCATAGGCATGGGACAGCGCGTATCCAAGTTCACCACCCTCATGAATGGAACCGGGCGTCTCAGGCGCCACATGGCTCGGAATGCCGCCGGGAAATGAGAACTGTTTGAACAGTTGTTTCAGGCCGGCCTCGTCCTGCGAAATTGTTGGATAAACCTCGCTGTAAGTTCCCTCCAAATATGCATTGGCCACCAGCCCCGGACCGCCATGACCTGGCCCAATTATATTGATGACATTCAGATCGCTTGCCCTGATGACCCGGTTCAGGTGGGCGTAGATGAAATTGAGCCCCGGCGTAGTGCCCCAATGGCCGAGCAAGCGCGGCTTCACATGCGCCAGCGTCAGCGGCTCCTTCAGCAGCGGATTGTCATAGAGATAGATCTGCCCGACCGAAAGGTAATTTGCCGCGCGCCAATAGGCGTCGAGCTTTTGCAACATGCCGGGGTCGAGGGTGTTCCATTCTGGTCGCTGATCCATTGTTAACCGGCTTTCTGCGCTTCAGGGTTGTTGGTTCATTTCGCCATTGCGGGCTTTAGCGTCGGTGTGGAGACTGGCACCACCGCATCCTGGCTGCGTATACCTGTCAACTTGGTCCGCTTCAGCATCAGTGCGTTGACAGCGACGAGCGCCGAACTGCCCGACATTGCGATTGCGGCGATGGTCGGGCTGAGAAGAAATGGATACAGCACGCCAGCTGCAAGCGGAAATGCGATGACGTTGTAGCCCACCGCCCACCAGAGGTTCTGATGCATTTTTCGGAGCGTCGCGCGCGACAGCTCTATGGCACCGACCACATC
>JANMQE010000030.1:0-1680 GCA_031370195.1 Phyllobacteriaceae bacterium | reverse complement strand
TCGCGCGGCTGATCGAGGAGGCGGCGCTAAGCTCCGCTGCAAAATAGGGTGGGGAATAGCTCCAGCCTTGGCCGCCGAAGCTTTTTGTGGCGTTCGGCCACGCTAGTTGCCGGAGCGGGCACTGCGTTTTCCGCCGAGACTGCAGCAATACCGCGTACTTCTACAAATCCCGCTCCTTCAGTTGCCCCGGTAAAGCAAATCAAAGCGGGCCCGCTCGATGTCGGATATTGGGAACTCGGTCCCGCCGATGGCGTACCAGTTCTTCTCCTCCACGGCTGGCCCTATGACATTCACACTTTTGGCCAAACTGCAAAGATCCTCGCTGCAGCAGGCCACAGGGTCATTGTCCCCTATCTCCGCGGCTTCGGATCCACCCGGTTTCTTTCCGCCGAAACCCCTCGAAACGGCCAGCAATCGGTTTTCGCTACCGACATGATTGCCCTGCTCGATGCACTCGGCATCGAAAAGACGGTGGTCGCTGGCTGCGATTGGGGTGCCCGTACTGCCTGCATTCTGGCCGCGGTCTGGCCCGAGCGCGTCATTGCACTCGTTTCGGTCAGCGGTTATTTGATCGGAAGCCAGCGCGCCAACAGGATGCCGCTCGCGCCGAAGGCGGAACTGGCGTGGTGGTACCAGTTCTATTTTGCGACAGAACGCGGGCGGCTCGGCTATGAAGCTAATCGCACCGAATTTGCCAAACTCATCTGGCAACTTGCTTCACCCGACTGGAAGTTCGACGCCGAGACGTTCAGCCGTTCTGCAGACGCTCTCGATAATTCCGATCATGTCGCAATTGTGATCAGCAATTACCGATGGAGGCTCGGCCTGGCTGACGGAGAGCCTGCACTCAATGCTATCGAAGAAAAACTGGCGGCGGCCCCCACGATAACCGTGCCTACAATTACCCTGGAAGGCGATGCCAACGGTGCCCCGCATCCCGAACCATCGTCATACGCCGCCAAGTTCTCAGGTCGATATGCGCACCGAACAATACCAGGCGGCATCGGTCATAACTTGCCGCAGGAATCGCCAGTCGAATTTGCTAAGGCTGTAAGGGACATCGCGCAGGTCGTAATCGCCGACACAGGGTAAAGAATTAGAACGATTTTGAGTCACTAATATGAATAGGCCCCGAGCGAGACGAACTTTTAATTGTCGTTATGCCGCCATCGCCTGAAACAAAATTTGCTTCTGCCGCACCGTTCCGGTTCGGCTTTTTAGAAAGGACCTCACCATGATTTTGCCACACACTGAAATCGCTTCCACCTCACCCGTTCCGTTTTCTGCAGAAGCCGGGCTTGCAGTGACAGGACGGCTTTTCCTCGCAATTATCTTTATTTTAAGCAGTCTCAGCAAACTGACAGACCCAACTGCAAGTATAGGCTATATTACATCGGTCGGTCTGCCTTTCCCGGAACTGGCACTGCTCGTTGCTATTGCAGTGGAATTGGTTGGCGGAGTATTATTGGTCCTGGGATACCGTGTGCGGGCGGTTGCATTGGCACTTGCAGCATTTACCCTGGTTACAGCGTTCAGTTTTCACTTCAAGCTCGCGGACCAAAACCAGTTCATCCATTTCTTTAAGAACGTTGCGATGACAGGCGGCCTGCTTCAGATCGCGGCGTTCGGCGGAGGCCAATACAGCCTCAGTCGCCGGTGAAAATTTTTTGCGGTCAAAGA
>JANMQE010000207.1:0-7114 GCA_031370195.1 Phyllobacteriaceae bacterium | reverse complement strand
CCGCCGCGTCCAGCTTGCCGCGCTTCGACATGTCGCGCATTGTCGCGTGCACTTTGAACCCGGCTTTTGCAGCAGCGATTGAAACAGCAAGGCCAAGGCCCGTCGATGCGCCGGTGACGATCAGGTTTTTTTGCATTGGCGGCCTCCATATCTATCCACCCCCTTTGCACTGCGAGTATGATGCGAACAAGGCAGTTACCAAATCTGCGGGACCGGTGCGCCGTCCAAGACTTCTGCCAGCCGCGCACGTGTTGCAAAAGTTGTGCCCGCCGGCAATTCATTGAGCGGGAAAAAGCCCGATCCGGCGATCTCGTGATCGGGTTGCTTGGGGTGTTCCTGGACACAGAATTTGCACACAAACAGCGCCACGTGATCACGGCGAGACATGCGGCGGTTGAAGTAAACCTGGAACAGGTACGGCGGGGCGGTGAGGCGGATGTTGCCTTCTTCCATCAGCTCTTTGTCGAGTGCATCGCGCAATGTTTCGCCACTTTCAACGCCGCCGCCGGGCATTTGCCAGCCGGGAACATATGTGTGTCGGATGAGGAAAACCTTTGTGCCGCTCTCATCCAGCACAAGTGCCCGCACGCCAAGTGTCATCGGTCGCTTCAGGCGAAAATAGATATGGAACAGTCTGCCCCGCAGCCGCGCCCACAGTGATTGTTTGAATTCCGGTCGGTTCATGGCGCTGGCATAAAACGGGCCGATGAATTATGCGAGAGGGATGTTTCGCCTTGCCCATGTTTCCGACATCCATCTGTCACCGCTGCCGGACCTGCGCCGCCGCGACCTCATGTCCAAGCGCATCACCGGCTATCTCAACTGGCGCTTCAACCGCAAAAAGACTCAGGGCGGAACGGTGCTCGGCACGCTGATGGATGATCTGAAAGCAGCGCAGCCCGACCATGTTGCCGTCACTGGCGACCTCGTCAATCTGGCGCTCGGGCCGGAGTTTATCGTTGCACGCCAGTGGCTGGAAAGCATCGGTGCGCCGTTCGATGTTTCGGTGATTCCAGGCAATCATGATGCCTATGTTCCAGGTTCTCTGGCGAAAGCATGCCATGCGTGGGCGGCGTATATCACGGGCGACGATGGCGCGCCGTTGAAAAGTTTGGGGCCGGATAGCCTGTTTCCGTATTTTCGCCAGCGCGGGCCTGCTGCAATTATCGGCGTGTCATCGGCTGTCGCATCTGCGCCCTTTCTGGCAACTGGCCGCTTCCGTCCCGATGAAGCGGAACGACTTAGGCATCTTTTGAAACGCGGGAAAGACCTCGGCCTTTTCCGTGTGGTTCTGATCCACCATCCGCCATTCCGGTTTGAGAACGACGCCTCTCGGCGGCTTTATGGCATCGGGCTGTTTCAGAGGACCGTACTTGAGTCTGGGGCGGAGCTTGTGTTGCATGGGCATACGCATTTGAATTCCTATATGCAGATTGGAAAAGGCGCCTCCGCAGTTCCGGTGATTGGCGTGCCAGCAGCAGGTCAGGCACCTGGCGGTCATAAGCCAGCGGCGCGGTGGAACGAGTTTGCGATCTCAGGAGAGCCAGGGGCTTGGGACTGCATTTGGAGTGAGCGCGGATTTGCTGCGAAATCCGGAACAATTGAGCCAATCGGCGCACACCAAATCATCACCGGCGGCAAGACGCAGGCGATCGCCTATCGCTGATGGTCAGCGGCCCAGAAACGCGTTCACTTGGCCTGACAAAAACAACAGCAGCAAACCGCCGCCGATCACCGCGCCAAGAAGCACCCAGACAAGTCCGGCAATTATGCCATCTGATTCGCTGTGTTCGTCTGAATGTTTAGTGCTGGCCTCGGCCAGTTTTGCCGACAATGCGCCGTGCGAAGACTTCATGGTCTCCGGTTCGCCGTCCATCATGCGCTGACGTTCAATCATGCGCTCAGCGATGTAGCGGGTCACTTGTTCAGCTACAGGGCGCATGTCGACTGCTTCCGCCATCACAATTCGCCCAAGCCGTGTGTCGCGCACGAACCGGTAAGTGCGGCGGTCGCGACCCATCTGGACGTGGCTGATTGCATCGATCCAGAAACGCGGCTGGAGGCCTGATGAAATGGCAAAGTCAAACAGGTCATTGTCGGCTGGAACTTCGTCGATGACCGGCTTCAGTTCCATCGCCAGCAATTCAAGCCGGGCGCGGTCTGCCTCTTTCATGTCAACCACAACGTCAGCCTTGTCAGCTGTCGCGATGCGCACTTCGCGCAGCATGTCTGACAGTTTTGTCACGTTGCTGCGGTTGCCTGTCCGGTCCGGAAACTCACTCACGCCCGCGTCCTTAAAAACATGGTGAACAGATCATTAACACGGACAAAGGAGGAATGAGAATTAAATTATTGCGTTCAAGTCTGGCCAAACAAAATGCCCGCTACCGGCGCGTCGCGGCTGTAGATGTCGGGGAAAAATTGCACGACGCCGTCATCGCCGATCCAGACCGTGAAGTAAGCGAGGTGCACTGGAACCTTGGTTTTCAAGTTGACGCGCTTGAGTGCGCCGTATGCAACTGTCGCGTCGATCTGATCCCGTGTCATGCCCTGATCGAGAGCCATCAGCTTTTCGGCAAAGTCCATTGCTTCATGCACGCGAATGCAGCCGTGCGAGAAGGCGCGGCCGGTGGAGGCGAACAGTTGGCGCGACGGCGTATCATGCAGGTAGATGTTGAATTTGTTCGGGAACATGAACTTGACATAGCCAAGCGCATTTTTATCGCCTGGCTGCTGAACAATGCGGTAGGGGAAGCCGCCCTTAACGGCTGACCAGTCAACCGTCCAAGGGTCCATCTCGGACGCGCCTTCGTCCCAGCTTGAATAAATCTTGTAGTCGTTGCGTTCGAGATAACCGGGATCCTTGATGAGCTTCGAGAGAAACTCCGCCTTGGCGATGCTCGCCGAGACGGTCCAGGTCGGATTGAACTCGACATAGGAAATGCGGTCCGAGAACATCGGCGTCTGGTGAAACGGCTTGCCGACGATGACACGGCGGTTGTCGATGACTTTGCCCTTGTCGATGAGGAACAATTCTGCCCCGGCCTGGTTGACGAAGACATGGCGTTTGCCAAGGTCTGTCGGCAGCCAGCGCCAGCGTTCCATGTTAACGACAATCTGGCGGATCCGCTCTTCCACCGGCACATTGAGAATGCCGATTGTGCCTTTGCCGACCACGCCGTCCGGCTCGATGCCGGATGCGCGCTGGTAGCGTTTGACGGCTTCTGTCAGTCTGGCGTCGAATGCATTCGGGTCGCCGCCGGTCAGGCTTTTGTAGCCGCGGGAGGCGAGACTATCGCGCAGCGCGGCGACGCGGAAATCATTCATGCCGGGCTTCAGCGTCGGGCCGGCGGGTATCGGGTCCCAGCCGCCCAATGATTGGTAGGAGCGGAAACTCGACAGCATTTGGCGCAGCTTGGCGTATTGCGGATGGCGCGGTCGCAGCGCCCGGACAGTGTCGGAAATGCCGTTTGCGCTCAGATAATTGAGCCATTTGACCGGATCTACGGACTTCTTGTCGATAACGATGTTCGTCACATCGAGTGAGGGGGTAGGGCGGCCTGTGTAGAGGTCGCGGGCATAGCGAAGATAGGCTTGGGCAAGTGCAAGTTCAGCGCCAGCAGCATCGTCATCACCCGTGAGACGGTTCAGCGCGCCGAAGGCGGGAGAAATGTAGTCTTTCGGGTCGAGGCCGTCCTCACGCGCCTTTCCAAGTGCAACGATAAACTCTGCGCCTGTTGCCGAAAGCTTGTTGTCGCTAATGAAAATCAGCTCAGCATCAGGACTTGCATATATTGGGAGCAGCTTGTTGAGGTCTACAGTGACGCCTTGCCATTCGATCACCTGCGCGCCTTGAGCGGCGAGATTGGCGATCACATCGCGGGGGGCCGAAAATGCGTGGCCTGAGGACAGAAATGCCACCAGCATCAAAACATGCCTGACCAATCGCATCGCATTCTCCCGCCTGATTCGCATCCACCATAGCGCCAAAGCGACGGCGAAAAAATGGCAGGATTCATAAAGACTTGGCGGGATTCGTCAGACGTTGCGAAGAATGATGCCGGTAACGTTTCCAAGGGCCTCATCGACAAGCATATGGCCCGCGCCCGCGATTATGGTTTTACGAAAGGACGCAGGAGCGAGCATGCCGTCGGTGACCGGCACAACGCAATCCAACTCGCCCCAGACGAGATCGACCGGAACGCCGCTTGCAGCGAGCGCATCGAGCGGCAAGACGCCCTGTTGATCTCCACGCAGGATGCGGCCAACGAGATCGATAAGTTTCTCTGTCTGCCCTTGTGCCTTGCGCATCTCCTCCAGCGCTCTGAGCGCTGACTCCTGCACGGCAACGCCAGGCGCGGCCATTTCTTGCACGACGGACTTCAACTCATCATAAGAAACGGCGGACGCGGATCGTCGCAGCAATGCTGCATTGATATCCAGACCGAATCCGCCGGGGGCGATCAGGACAAGGCGGCTGACCAAATCCGGGCGGGCGATGGCCAGCAGCGCCGCAACCGCGCCACCGAAGGAATGGCCCACCAGAGTGACTTGCGTGACGGCGCGGGCGTCCAACTCGGCAATTACCGCGTCGGCGCATTTGCGGGCGCTGCCTGAAAGCGGATGATTGAGCGAGCTGCCGTGGCCGGGAAGGTCGAAAGCCAATACATGACGCTGCCCGGAAAGCGTTCGAATGAGGTCCGAGAAGCACCCAGACACCATGCCGAACCCGTGCAGCATGACCACGGGCGGCAAGTCTTGCGACCCGGCTTCGATGGTGTGAAGCCGGGTGCTCATTGTCAGCCGACGATGCGGTTTGCGGCGGACACAATCGCTTCGAGCGAGGACGTGACGATGTTCTTGTTGATGCCAACGCCGTAGAGTTTGCCCTTCGGGTGCTCGACCTGCATGTAGCAGATGGCGGACGCATCCGAGCCGTATTGAAGTGTGTGTTCGGAATAGTCCGACACTGTCAGCTCGATCCCGAGGTAGATCGAGAGTGCGTGAACAAAGCCGTCGATGGGGCCGGTGCCTTTGCCCTCAATGCGCTTCTTCTCGCCGCGATCAAGAATCTCGGCAGCAGTGATGCGGAGCGCCGGGTATTCCGGGTCGGGATATGAGTGGTGATCGATAAAGGCCAGCCGTGCGTCCGGCTGGTTTGCATAAAGCTCCATGAAACGGTCGTAGATGCGCTTCGATGACAACTCCGTGCCTTCCTCGTCCGTTATCTTCTGCACCTCGTCGCGGAACTCGACCTGCAGGCCGCGCGGCAGGTTGAGGCCGTAGTCCTCCTGCATGATGTAGGCGATGCCACCCTTGCCGGACTGCGAATTGATGCGGATAATTGCCTCGTAGGAACGGCCGACATCTTGCGGGTCGATGGGGAGATAAGGCACTTCCCACAGCGGCTTGTTGGCCTGCTTGATCGCCTTCATGCCCTTGTTGATCGCATCCTGATGCGAGCCGGAAAACGCGGTGTAAACGAGTTCGCCGACGTACGGATGGCGTTCGGGGATCTTGAGCTGGTTGCAATGCTCATAGACGCCCTTGATGCGGTTGATGTCCGAGCAGTCGAGTTCCGGGTCCACGCCTTGGGTGAACATGTTGAGCGCGAGCGTCACGATATCAACATTGCCGGTGCGCTCGCCGTTGCCGAAGAGCGTGCCTTCGACGCGGTCGGCGCCCGCCATCAAGCCCATTTCTGTGGCGGCGATGCCGGTGCCACGGTCATTGTGCGGATGCAGCGAGATGATCAGGCTCTCGCGGTTGTCGAGGTTGCGGCACATCCACTCGATCATGTCGGCATAGATGTTCGGCGTCGACATTTCGACCGTGGCCGGGAGATTGAAGATCAGTCTGTTGTCCGGCGTCGGCTTGATGACTTCCTGTACCGCGTTGCAAATATCGAGCGCGACTTCGAGCTCGGTGCCGGTGAAGCTTTCCGGCGAATACTCAAAGCGGAATCCGCCGCCGGCTTTTTCTGCCATATCGGTGATCATCTTGGCGGCATCAACGGCGATCTGCTTGATGCCGTGGACGTCCTTGCCGAACACGACGCGGCGCTGGAGTTCGCTGGTCGAATTGTAGAAATGCACAATCGGGTTGGTCGCGCCTTCGAGCGATTCAAACGTCCGGGTGATGAGTTCGGGGCGGCACTGAACCAGCACCTGCAACGACACGTCCTGCGGCACGCCGCCTTCTTCGATGCACCAGCGGGCAAAGTCGAAATCAGTCTGCGAGGCGGAAGGGAAGCCGATCTCGATTTCCTTGAAGCCCATGTCGAGCAAGAGCTTGAACATGCGCGCCTTGCGCTCCTGACCCATCGGGTCAATCAGCGCCTGGTTGCCATCGCGAAGGTCAACCGAGCACCAGACCGGGGCCTTGGTGATCTGCTGGCCCGGCCATTGACGGTTAGCCAAGTCGATCTGCGGGTAGGCTTGGTATTTCTGCGCGGCCAGCGGCATGCCTTTAGGGCTTGATTGGGTGGCAGCGGGCGGCGTGTTTGTGTGTGCGGTCATGTCTTCGGTCCCATGAGCGTCCTGTCTGAGACCATCAGCCTTCAAGACAGAATGCGCCCGTTCATTGGCGTTGGAATTCAGGTTTGTAAAGGGAGCCAGCGGATCAAACCCGCAATCGACCGCCGGACGCTCCCGTCACCGGGCCCGACGGCCGCCGATAAGCAGAAGCAGCGCGCCGGGGAGGGCGCGGGCTCCGGAGGGGGCGCGTTTTGCGAACATGCAAGAAAGGTAGCGGAGACGCGCAGCGGTGGCAAGTGCCTACCTCCCCTCTCTCCACCACGTCGCAGCCATTGCTGACAGCAACAGCGCCAGGCCTATCAACCCGCCGAACAGCGGCAGCCGGTTGATGCCGAGCAGCTCTGTCTCGCCCGTCTTGCGAAGGCCAATCCAGTTGGGGCCGGAGGCTTCGCTGGTTCTGGTTATGGGGACGATGTCAGGAAGGGTGAGTGTTCCGGTGGCAGACGCGAGACGGCGGATGGAGGCTTTGGTCTGGGTGGTCAATGGTTTGAGGATCGCGTCTGTCGAGATGATGGATTTGAACTCCGGCGCATCCACCGGGCCGGCGTGGTCACATCAATCCAGTCACGGTGCTCGTT
>JANMQE010000201.1:0-1707 GCA_031370195.1 Phyllobacteriaceae bacterium | reverse complement strand
CCCATGGTGCCGATGACTTCGGGGTGTCCTTCGTGGCCGACCAGCAGCACGTGGCGACCGCGCTTCTGGTGCAGCATGGCCTGTTTGTGGACCTTCGAGACCAGCGGGCATGTGGCATCCATGTAGAACAGATTGCGCGCGATAGCGTCGGCGGGGACGGATTTCGGCACGCCGTGGGCGGAGAAGATCACCGGCGCGGCGTGATGCTCGTCCGGGATTTCGTGCAGCTCTTCGATGAAGACCGCGCCGCGTGCCTGCAGGCCTTCGACGACGTAGCGGTTGTGGACGATCTCGTGGCGGACATAGACCGGCGCGCCGTATTTCTTCAACGCGAGCACGACGATCTGGATGGCGCGATCGACACCGGCGCAAAAGCCGCGCGGGCCGCAGAGGCGGATGGTGAGGGGCGGTTTGGCGGCAGTGATGTTCATATGCCGGATTTGGCTTTTCGGGCGGGTCAAGTCAAGCGGCGCTGGCGGATGTGGCGAAATGCGAGCACGGACCAGATGACCGCCAGTGTCGCTGCAAGGCCGTACCATGTCACCGCATAGGACAGGTGGCTGTTGGGCAAATTGACGATGGTGACGCCGCCGGCGGGCAGGTTGCCGGGGTTTGGCGTCTTGTCGGCGTCGATGAACAGCTCCAGCGTTTTTGCGCCGGTGGGCAGGCCTGCGGTGTCGCGCATGGCGGCGAAGTCTTTCCAGTAGAAGATATTTTTGGCCGGCTCGTTGTCCGGCACGAGCCATGACGGTTTTTGCTTGAGGATGGAGCGGGCGAGGCCGGTGACTTTGACTTTGCTGGTGATTTGGCCTTCTGCCCGTGTCGAAGGTTCCTTGCGATCAAAGGGAACGAAACCGCGGTTGATGAAGACGAAGGTGCCGGGCGAGACTTCGAGCGGCGAGAAGATGTCGTAACCGGATTGGCCGTCATAGGTGGAAAAGAAATGGCGTTCGGCGGAGTGCAGGAATGTGCCCTCGACTTCGACCGGCCAGTAATCGGTGCCGGGTTCGGTCTTGAACCATGTTTCGAGGGCACGCGGCGGCTGGTGGATGCGGCTTTCGATGGTCTGGATCAGGTTTTCTTTCCATGCCAGCCGCTTCACCTGCCACGTGCCGAGCGTCAGCAAGGCGGCAAACATTGCGAGCGCCAGCAGCGACAGGATGCCGAAGCGGAGATTGGAAGGCACAGACATCATGGCTCGCGGTCGATGCGGCCTTCGGTGGCCTTGTTGCGGTATTGCAGGGCGATGAGCAGGCCCTTCATCCAGCGCAGCAGGACTAGGCTGAGTATGATGACCATCGGGATCCACAGGATGAAGTGAACCCAGAGCGGCGGGTTGAAGTGGACTTCCGTGTAGAGTGCTGATCCGGTGACCAGGAATCCGATGATCAGGATGACGAAGACGGCAGGGCCATCGCCTGAGTCGATGAAGGCGTAGTCCATGCCACAGTTGGAACAGCGTTTTGCAGTCGTCAGATAGCCATCGAATAGCCGCCCTTGGCCACAACGCGGGCATTTTGCGCCGATGGCGGCTTTGACCGGATCGACCGGGGCGTAGTGGGCTTTGTCTTCGTTCATGGCTTGATCTCAATCGGCGTGCCGTCCGGGACGGCATCCCAAATCGGATTTGGTGCGGTGAAGCAGCACTGAATTGGGCGTTGTGGCGTGGGGCCCCTCATCTGCCTGTCGGCATCTTCTCCCCATCGA
>JANMQE010000184.1:0-1803 GCA_031370195.1 Phyllobacteriaceae bacterium | reverse complement strand
AGAGCCGCGCGATCAGATCGCTGCTGTCCGCGCTATGATTCGATGTCGAACGATGGCCGCTGGCACGATCCTCTACCGTTGCACGCAATGCCATGGCCGCCACGAAGTCCTGAAGTCGTGTGGCAACCGCAGTTGTCCGAGTTGCCAAGGCGGCAAAGCGCACGCTTGGCTCGAAAAGCAACTGAGTATGCTGTTGCCATGCAATTACTTTATGGTCACCTTTACGGTTCCCGAATCGATTCGACCGTTCATGCGATCGCATCCTCGTGAAAGCTACCGTGCGTTGTTCCGTGCAGCGTACGCGACGATGGTCAAACTTGCCAAGGACCCGAAGTACATCGGTTCCGAAAGACTTGGTATGACCGGCGTCTTGCACACGTGGGGTCGCGATGTCGGATACCATCCGCACGTGCACTTCATCGTACCTGGCGGTGCGATCGGGGAGGACGGAACAAGTTGGTTGTCGAGCCGCGCGGACTTCTTCATTCCCGTGCTGGCCGCTTCGCCGATCTTTCGCGCCAAGTTCAAAGCCGAAATGAAACGATGCGGTCTCGTGGATAAGATTCCCGAAAAGGCTTGGAAGGTTGCGTGGAACATCAACTCCAAAGCTGTCGGAGACGGTCGGTCAAGCTTGAAGTATCTGGCTCCCTACGTGTTCCGCGTTGCGATCGGTAATCACCGCATCGTCAGCGTGACTCCGGGACCGGATGGCTTAGGCGAAGTGACTTACAAAGTCCGACGCAGCGGCACGAGACGATATCGGTCGATGACGGTCAGCGCCGAAGAGTTCCTTCGTCGCTACTTGCAGCATGTCCTACCAAGGGGCTTTCAAAAGGTCCGTCACTTTGGGTTCATGCATCCTCGATCGAAGACGAACTGGGAATGGCTGTCGATGCTCGTCACAGTCAGCTTGAGTCTGGTCTACGTTTTGACCGTGATGGCCAAACCACAACCCGTCCGCCGCGCACCGCGCTGTCCCGACTGCGGCGGCGATCTAGAATTCGTCGCCGCACTCTCCCCCGTCGATATGTCGAGCTACGAATTGGACAGCAGTTAATAAGACCGATCCGCCAAGGCAGGCTGATCGACTCGCAAACCGAAGGAAGCGTTTACCATGAATCACTCGTCATCCATCGATCCACGATGCGTGACTTGCGAACGACACGACGTTCGTTCTGCGTGAAAGGACCGCGCCGATAGCAAGAATGCGACGACAATCAGCGAACTTCGACCACGCAAGACCATGAAACAACAACCGAAAACCGTCGCCAAGCAGTCAACCATCGGTGCAAACACGAACTTCCAACCTTCGTCGCCCCTCGTACACGCTCCGAAAGTCCCCCACCGCCAAAGAAAATCGCGAAGCAATCCCCTTAAGCAACACGAATGCCAAATCTCCGTTAATCGATCCTGGCAAAACAAGAATTCTTACATCGCCGGTGGTAGCAATTGGCAGAACGCTGTTTGCCAAATCGCGGATGGTAGCAATGAGCAAAACGAGAATGGTTTTGCAACGCAGAAAGAGTCCGAGCAAGACCTAGCGGCTTAGCCCGCCCCCCAGAAAAACAACCCCTGCCGCCCCGGGCTTCATGAACAGAGGTTTAGATGCTGGCCAAAAGCCTTCTCGCATTTAAGCAAACTCGACTCCCCCACCCCAACTCCGCGACGATATATTCACTTACCGCAGCAGCATCTAATCCTTAATGTGTTATCCGTTCTGTTGTATTTAAGATCCCTGAGAGATCGAGTTGTTGGCTGGGCTTTCCGCGTCCTGGAATCGTAGTTTTGCTGCGACCAATTTGT
>JANMQE010000138.1:0-7591 GCA_031370195.1 Phyllobacteriaceae bacterium | reverse complement strand
AGCTCCGTGCGGTTTTGCAAGCGCCCGGCTGTGTCGATGATCAAGACATCGGCACCCGCCTCCTTGGCCTTTTCAAACGCGTCATAGGCAAGACCCGCCGCATCCGAGCCGATCTTGTTGGACACCACGGGCGAACCGGTGCGCTGGCCCCAGATATGCAATTGTTCGATGGCGGCTGCACGGAATGTGTCGCCTGCTGCAAGCCACACATTGAGCTTCGCCTCGCGCAGCTTGGCCGCCAGCTTGCCGATGGTTGTGGTCTTGCCGGTGCCGTTGACACCGACGACCAGAATGACATGCGGCTTGTGCGACAGGTCGAGTTCAAGCGGCTTGGCAACAGGCGCAAGCACTTTCTCGATCTCGGCGCGCATCACGCCGCGAACCTCTTCGTCCGATACATCTTTGCCATAGCGGCCTGACGACAGCGCATCCGTGATACGGATCGCCGTTTCCATGCCAAGATCGGCGCGAATCAGCACATCTTCCAGTTCCTGCAGCGTGTCTTCATCAAGCTTTCGTTTGGTGAATATGCCGGTGATTGACGAGGACAGTTCCTTCGATGAGCGCGAAAGGCCGCGCTTTAGCCGCTGGAACCAAGAGACCTTCTCCTCCTGCTCCTGAGGTGGCGGAACATCCGCAACAGTGCCGATGTAGACTTTGCCCTCGCTGGTGGAGACCGGAATGTCCGCAGCGGCCACCGGCTCAGCCTCAATCGGCGCATCCGGCTCGGCGGGTTCAGCCTCAACCAAGGCATCAGGTTCTGCCAGCTCAGCTTCACCGGCAAACCCGCCATCAGAACCGCTTGGTTCCTCCGCAAGCTCAATAGGGGTTTCCTCTGCGGAAATCTCGGCAATCGAGCTCCCAACCGTTGGCATCGGCTGCGGATGGCCGGGCTCGGGTTCTGAAGATTCGTCCAGCGGCTCGGGCGTATCAACATGCGGCAGGCCATTGTCGGCGGTCTCAGGTGTTGGCTGGTACACACCATCCGGCGCGAAGCTCTCATCTGATCGGGCCTCGGCAGTCATTTCCGCTGGAGTTTGCCCGGCCTTGGCATCCGCCTTGGGCGCAGAGGCCTTTTTTTTTGGCTCCTGTTTTGTCTTGGCAGCGGCTTTGGGCTCATCCACTGGCCATATCTGGACGACAGGCGCTTCAGCCTGCAACCGCGCGGCAGGTTCAAGAACGGGCTCGGGAACTTCCGGAACGGGCGATTCCCAACCTGTATCCGGTGGCGCGATGATTTCGGTGAACAGCTCATCCGTTGTCCGCAGCGCAGGCGCTGCTTCGCCAGCAGCTTTAGGCTCAGGCGTTGGCGCAGGCAGTGCGGCGACGTCGTCGCGCACCTCCTCAACGGTTTCCTGGATCTCTTTCCTGCCGAAAGAGAATATCTTCTTGATGAAGCCGAATGCCATGCGTCAGGCCGCCTGTTGGGTCGCTTGGGTGCCGGTCAGCATGGACCCGTCGTGGCCATGAATGTCAACCTCGGCGATAGTTCCTGCAACGCCACCGTCGAGCCGCACCAGCGTGAAGCCTTCCGTGCGGCCAATGCCCGGCTTTTCGATCAGCACCTTTTGCCGCGTTTGTGCGACAGAATTAAGATGTGCCAGATAGGCCTCATCACCCTTGGCACGCAGCCGCGCCGCACGGCTCTTGATCAAGGTCCGGTCAAGCTGCGGCATCTTGGCGGCGGGTGTTCCTTCGCGCGGCGAGAATGGAAACACGTGCAGATGTGTCAGTCCGCACTCATCAACAATGCGCAGCGAGTTTTCAAACATCTCGTCGCTCTCGGTCGGAAAGCCCGCGATGATATCCGCGCCGAACACCATGTCCGGACGGCGGGTGCGCATGTCTTGGCAAAAGCGGATCGAGTCTTCCCGCGAGTGCCTGCGCTTCATCCGCTTCAGGATCATGTTGTCACCGGACTGAAGCGACAGATGCAGATGTGACATCAGCCGGGTTTCCGACGCGATGGTCTCGATCAACGCCTCATCCGCCTCAATCGAGTCAATCGACGAAAGCCGCAGCCGTTTCAGCGCCGGAACTGATTTCAGGATTGTCTGCACGAGTTTCCCGAGCGAAGGCTGGCCCGGCAGGTCCGGCCCGTAGGACGTCAGATCGACGCCCGACAACACCACTTCCAGATAGCCATTGTCCGACAGCCGTTTGATTTGATCGACCACCGCGCCCATGGGCACTGAGCGCGAATTGCCCCGGCCAAACGGGATGATGCAAAAGGTGCAGCGATGGTCGCAGCCGTTCTGCACCTGCACGAAGGCGCGCGCGCGACCTTCAAGCGCATCAACCATGTGCGATGCAGTTTCGGCAACGCTCATGATGTCGTTGACGCGCACTTTCTCAAAATCATTGACGCCAAAATCCGGAAGCGCGCGATATGAATGGCTCTTCAGCTTTTCCTCATTGCCGAGCACGAGATCAACTTCCGCCATGCCGGAAAACTTTTGCGGATCAGTCTGCGCCGCGCAGCCGGTGACGATGATACGGGCATCCGGATGGTCGCGCCGCGCCTTGCGGATTGCCTGGCTTGCCTGCCGCACGGCTTCGCCCGTCACCGCGCATGTGTTGACGATCACCGCACCGCCATCAAGCGCGTCCAGCCCGGCAGCTTTGGCCTCACGCCGGATGACTTCCGACTCGTAAGTGTTGAGGCGACAGCCGAAGGTGAGAACTTGAAGCCCACTCATGCCGCACTGACCGATTCTTCAAGCCGAATGAACGCACCGGTCTCGGGATCAAGCCTTCCGGCAAATTCCCACTCGGCAGGGCCGGTCATAATGACGTGGCCATCCTCGCGCCAGTTAATATGCAGCGGTCCGCCCGGGACCGTCACGGTGACGGAACGATTGGCTCTCCGCGTCCGCGCCGCCGAAACAGCCACAGCGCAGGCGGCGGAACCACAGGCCAGCGTCAGCCCCGCACCACGCTCCCATGTGCGCATGACAATGGTGTCGTTCGAGGTCACCTGCGCAATCGAAATGTTGGCGCGCTCGGGAAACAGCGGGTGGTTTTCCAACAGCGGGCCGAACCGGGCAAGATCGTAGGACCACACATCCTGATCGGCCCAGAACACCGCGTGCGGATTGCCCATGTTGGCGACTGACGGCGAATGCAGGATCGGCGCGCCGAGCGGACCGATTTCGAGTTCGATGTAGCGCGTGTCGCCGAACTCCTCCGACAGGGGAATGTCCTGCCAGCCAAACTTCGGCATGCCCATATCAACCGAAATGAGTCCGTCCTCATGCTCGCTCGCCTCAAGAATTCCGGCAACGGTCTCAAATGTGAAGGCCTTGCGCCCCGTCTCCGCGCCAAGCGCCTGCACAACGCATCGCGTTCCGTTGCCACACGCCTGTGCTTGGCTTCCGTCGCTGTTGATAATCTCTATGTAGGCGTCAGTGCCGGGGGTTTTCGGATCATGGATCGCCATGATCTGGTCGAACTTCGTCATCGCATCTGCATTCAAAGCCACAGCCGCTTGCGGAGTAACGTGCATCTTTTGCCCGCGCATGTCGGCAACGATGATCTGGTTGCCCAGCCCGTTCATCTTGGCGAAGTTGATGGATAGGGACATTGGATAAATCCGCTTGGTGGTTCGGCTTAAGTGGGCATTCAAAGCAGATCTTGCCACAAGCGGGCACCGTGAAAAACGCGCAGAATCTCCACTCCGCCTGAAATCTGCCGGTAGCATATGACGTAGTTGCCGAATGCTAGTCTCCGCAATCCATTTTGAACGTCCGGTCGCTCCCGGCCTATTCCTGGTGAAAACGCGATAGCCTCAAGTTTCTCTTCAATATCGTCTACCCACTGAGAGGCTGCCTGCGGGCTGTCTTGGGCGATATAGTCGGCAATGGCCTCGACATCTTGGTCTGACTGGACGGTGCGGACAAGCTTCATTGGCTGCCAAGCCGGTTGTATTTCGCTTTCAGGCGTTCAAAAAACTGCTCGCCCTCAACCGACGGGCCACTGTCGATCCCCTCCTGAATCAAGCGTCTGAGCTCGTCTATCGCCTGATCACGTTGCTTTCGGCTATACTCCCAAGCCCGCAATGCTTCACGGACGACTTCGCTTGTCGATGCATACTCACCTGCCTCGACTGCTGATCGCATCATTGCAGCCATTTCAGGTGTGACTGCGACACTCAGTTTTTCTACATTGGCCATGCATGTCTCCTACAATCTGCGAACCAAATGGTAGGCAAGTTTCCTACCATTTGCAAGATCGTGCTTCTCAAGCGGCCTTTTTCTTCGGCGCAATCAAGCCCTTGGCCACCAGCAATTCCGCGATCTGCACGGCGTTCAGCGCCGCGCCCTTGCGAAGATTGTCGGAAACCACCCAGATGTTGAGGCCGTTCTCAACAGTCGCGTCTTCGCGGATGCGCGAGATGTAGGTGGCGTCTTCGCCGGCGCAGTCGATCGGCGTGGCGTAGCCGCCATTTTCCTTGGTGTCGATCACCAGACAGCCCGGCGCATCGCGCAAGATCTCGCGCGCTTCGTCCGCCGAAATTGGCTTTTCAAACTCGATGTTGATGGCCTCGGAGTGGCCGATGAACACCGGCACGCGCACGCATGTCGCCGTCACTTTGATCTTCGGATCGAGCATCTTCTTGGTCTCGGCGACCATCTTCCACTCTTCCTTGGTATAGCCGTCTTCCATGAACACATCGATGTGCGGGATGACGTTGAAGGCGATGCGCTTGGTGAACTTCTTGTTCTCGACCGGATCGGCGACAAAGACAGCGCGCGTTTGCGTGAACAGCTCGTCCATGCCTTCCTTGCCCGCGCCAGACACCGATTGATATGTCGAGACAACAATGCGTGTGATTGTCGCCGCATCATGCAGCGGCTTCAGTGCCACGAGCATCTGCGCGGTGGAGCAGTTCGGATTGGCAATGATGTTGCGCTTGGAAAACTGCGTGATCGCATCCGGGTTCACTTCCGGAACAATCAAAGGCACGTTGGAATCATAACGGAAGGCAGACGAGTTATCGATGACGATACAGCCCTGCGCGCCGATCTTCGGAGACCATTCCTTCGAGACATTGCCGCCAGCTGACATCAGGCAAATGTCAGTGTCCGAAAAATCATAATGCTCGAGCACCTTGCACTTCAGCGTCCGGTCGCCAAACGATACTTCCGTGCCGAGCGAGCGCCTGGAGGCAAGCGCTACAACTTCCGACACCGGAAAGCCGCGCTCTTCCAGAATGTTGAGCATTTCGCGCCCGACATTGCCTGTCGCGCCGACGATTGCCACCTTGAAACCTTGACTGTTCATTTTTGAATTCATCCTGTTCATCTCCCCGCCTCATCAAACCCGCTTGGCCGTCTGCGGGTCGTCTCCCTTGGCGCACGGCCCGGGGGAGTTCGGGAAGGCCAGGGTGGTCAGACCGTTTTGGTGGTCGTTTTGGCCGTGGTTTTGAAAGAAAATTGGCGAACCCGCCCGGCGGCGCAAGCCGGAACAATCAGTGCAGAAATGACAACACCAAGACGGCGCATTGCAGGTTCCCTTTTCGAAGCCGCTCTTAGCCGCTTTTCAGCAGGAGTCAACCGCGTGCGGCTTGCGCTGCGCCATTAGACTAAAGTCATGAGTCCAAAGGATTGCTGCCATGACCGCCGCTTTTCTGGCAAGCCTGTGCCAAATGGGCGCGCTTGGCGGAGGAGTTTGCGGGCCGTCCATTTTGGATAAACAAACACGATTTTCCGGGGAGGAACTACGACATGGCAACTGTGGCTCAAGCCGCCCGCACTGGCGGCATGACACGCGAGGAAAAAAAGGTGATTTTCGCCTCCTCGCTCGGCACCGTTTTTGAATGGTATGATTTCTATCTGTATGGATCATTGGCCGCCTTCATTGGCGCGGCCTTCTTCTCGCAATATCCGGAAGCGACCCGCAACATTTTCGCGCTGCTTGCATTCGCTGCCGGCTTTCTGGTCCGCCCGTTCGGCGCGCTGGTCTTCGGCCGACTTGGCGATCTGGTCGGCCGCAAATACACATTCCTCGTGACGATCGTCATCATGGGCGCATCGACCTTCCTGGTCGGCCTGCTCCCCGGTGCCGCGACAATCGGCATTGCCGCTCCGATCCTTCTGATCGCGCTTCGCATGCTCCAAGGCTTGGCGCTTGGCGGCGAATATGGAGGCGCAGCAACCTATGTTGCCGAACATTCACCTGCCGGAAAACGCGGCTATTACACCTCGTTCATCCAGACAACGGCGACGCTCGGCCTGTTTCTGTCTCTCGTCGTTATCCTGATTTTGCAGACCAACATGAGCAAGGAAGCATTCTCAGATTACGGCTGGCGCATTCCGTTCCTGCTGTCGGCAATCCTGCTTGCCATATCCGTCTGGATTCGCTTGCAGATGAACGAATCGCCGGTATTCCAGCAGATAAAGGACGAAGGCAAACAATCCAAGGCCCCCTTGTCTGAAGCATTTGGCCAATGGAAAAACGCCAAAATTGCCATTCTCGCCCTGCTCGGAGCTACCGCCGGACAAGCTGTCGTCTGGTACACCGGACAGTTCTACGCGCTGTTCTTCCTGCAAAACGTTCTGAAGGTTGATGGCCCATCGGTGAACAAGATGGTCGCCGTCTCGCTGCTGCTCGGCACCGGTTTCTTCATTGTTTTTGGTTGGCTGTCCGATAAAATCGGCCGCAAGCCGATCATCATGGCAGGCCTCGCGCTTGCCATCCTGACCTACTTCCCGCTTTTCAAAGCGCTGACTGAAGCCGCCAACCCGGCACTCTACAAGGCGCAGAACGAAGTGACGGCAACTGTCAGTGCTGATCCCAAGGATTGTAACTTCCAGTTCAATCCGACAGGCACTGCAAAATTCACCACTTCCTGCGACATCGCAACCGCGTTCCTGACGCGCAACTCGGTGCCTTACAAGGTCGTGGACGGCGCAGCCGGCGCACCTGCGACCATTGATCTGGGTGGCGTGAAAATCGACTCCTACGATGCCATTGCCGCTGGCGACAAGGCTGCTGGAATGAAGGGTGCCTTCGAGAAAGCTGTCAACCTCGCCATGCAGAAGGGCGGTTATCCGCTGGTGCGCGATCCGGCAAAGGTTGCCGGTTCCAAACTCGTCGGCTTTGCAACAGCAAATCCGGACCTTGCGCTGGATGTTGCGGCCATCGAGGCTGGTGAAAAGACAATGATGCCGGTAGCCGCAGCTGTCAAAGCCAAGCTGCTCAGCGAAGACGAGGCCAAGGCGATCACCGAAGCTGAAGTGCCGGTGTATGCAGTCAAGGACGCTGGCGCATTCAAAATGGTGGCCAAAGCGGATGAGGTCAACTGGACCAAGATCATCGGCATCCTGACAATCCTCGTCATCTATGTAACGATGGTCTACGGTCCGATTGCTGCTTGGCTGGTCGAAATGTTCCCGACCCGCATCCGCTACACCGGGATGTCGCTGCCCTATCACATCGGCAACGGCTGGTTCGGCGGCCTGCTCCCGGCAACTGTGTTCGCCATGAGTGCGGCCAAGGGTGATATCTACTACGGCCTTTGGTACCCGATTGTCGTGGCTGCAATGACGTTGGTTATAGGGCTGCTATTTGTGGCTGACAACAAGCGCAA
>JANMQE010000125.1:0-7946 GCA_031370195.1 Phyllobacteriaceae bacterium | reverse complement strand
CAAACTTTCCTTTTTCGCAAAGTGCTACGGTTTTTCTGTAGTCTGCTTCCTGAGAGATTATTGTTGGAGTGTCAATTTGTATTGTTACCCATTCATTATCTACTGTAACTTTTGGTTTGAAGGGGCCGTAGGTATAATAATTTTCTAACTCAGTTATTATAACTGTTTTACCCCCCCCCACTTTTAATTTATCCGCCCCCCACCTTTATCTACACCTCAACCAACACACTTCCCCAACCCCACGCTCTTCCTATCACCCCACATGTGCCGCGGGGTTTGTCCGCTATTTGGGGCGCGCCTCTCCCCCCCGTTGGGGGGTTGTTGTCCGACAGGACTGAGGGGGGCGCGACGGGGTGCTAGAATCCAACATGCTCGCTCCCCTTCAGTCCGAGCCGCGCTCTTGCCTCATCCGGTGTTGCGACCGTGTGCCCTAGCTCTTCGATGATGCGGCGGATTTTTGTCACCTGATCGGCGTTGCTCTTCGCCAGCTCGCCGCGTGAGATTGTCAGATTGTCTTCGAGCCCCACCCGCACATTACCGCCCAAAATCACGCCCATTGTTCCAAGCGGGAATTGTTTGCCGCCTGCTGCGAGCACGGAGAAATGGTAGTCGCCGATGAGGCGGTCGGCGGTTGACTTTAGGTGCATGAGGCTTTCAGGTGAGGCGTCTATGCCGCCCAAAACTCCAAGCACGAATTGCAGGAAGACCGGGCGCTTGATGAGGCCTTTTTTGATGTAGAAGGCCAGCGTTTGCAGATGGCCGAGGTCGTAGATTTCGAACTCGAAACGCGTGCCGTGCTGTTCGCCAATTGAGTCCAGAATGGACTCGATGTCGTTGAAAGTATTCTTGAAAATGACGTCCTTGGTGGCGTCGAGGAATGTCGCTTCCCATTCATGTTTCCAAGACGAATGACGGTCTTTCATCGGGAACAGGCCGAAGTTCATCGAGCCCATGTTGAGCGAGCACATTTCCGGTGAAGCTGCCTTTGCGGGCGCGAGGCGCTCGTCCAAACTCATGCGCGAGGAACCGCCGGTGGAGATGTTCAGGACTGCGTTGGTGCGGGCTTTGATGCGGGGCAGGAAGTCCATGAACAGGGCCGGATCGCCGGATGGCATGCCGGTCTGCGGATCGCGAGCATGGAGGTGAATGATGGCCGCGCCAGCTTCCGCGGCGGCGACGGCTTCTTCGACGATCTGGTCCGGTGTGATGGGCAGATACGGGCTCATGGTGGGGGTGTGGATTGAGCCGGTGATGGCGCAGGTTATGATGACGGGCGCGGTCATATCAGGCTCCTGAGACCGGCAGATTGTTTTCTCCGGCGAAGGCGTCGAGGCTTGATACAAGCATCTCGATGATCTCGCCGATCTGCGCATCGGTGGTGATGAGCGGTGGACAGACCATGAAATGATCGCCGAGACGGCCGCCTCTAGTACGGCGTGAATAGATGATGAGGCCGCGTTCGTAGGCAAGGTCGACGAGGCGCAGATGCGCGTTCATCGCGACGGGAAGCGGCTCCATGGTTTCGCGGTTTGATACCAGTTCGAAGGCGAGCAGCAGACCCTTGCCGCGCACGTCGCCAATGAACGGGTAGCGGTGCATGAGTGTTGCGAGTTCGGCTTTTAGTTTATCGCCCTGGACTTCTGCTGCGGTGATGAGATCGAGCCGGTCGATTTCGCCGAGCACGGCAAGTCCGGCGGCGCAGGCGAGCGGGTTGCCGGCGTAAGTGAAGCCGTGGACGAAGCCGCCGGCGTCGATGACGGTTTCGGCGATTTCATGGCTTGCGACCATAGCGCCGAGCGGGGCGTAACCGGCACCGAAGCCTTTGGAGAGGGCGATGATGTCGGGCCGGAGGTTCCAATGTTCGACGGCGAGATATTTGCCGGTCCGGCCGGCACCGGTCATGACTTCATCGGCGATCAACAGGATGCCGAACTCGTCGCAGATTTCGCGGATGCGCGGATAGTAGCTGTCGGGTGCGACCAGTGCGCCGGTGGAAGCGCCGCCGATGGGCTCCATGATGAAGGCGAGGATTGTTTCGGGGCCTTGGCGCAAGATTTCGTCGCGCAGCATGTTGGCGTAACGCAGGCCGCGCTCATCATGGGTGAGGCTGTCGCGGTCGAGATAGGCGGTCGGGGCCGGTATTTTCGGCATTTCGGTCATCATCGGCGAGAAGGGTGCGCTCATCAGGCTCATGCCGGTGACGGCGAGAGCGCCGAGTGTGGAGCCATGATAGGAGGGGAAGCGCGAGATCACCTTCCAGCGCGAGGCCTGGCCTTTGGCGATTGCATACTGACGGGCGATCTTGATGGCGCTTTCGACGGCTTCCGAGCCGCCGGAGACGAAGAAGACGCGGTCGAGGCCGTGCGGCATGCGGTCCGCAATGGCGGTGGCGAAGTGCTCTGCGGGTTCATTTTCGAAGTGCAGGCGGTAGCCGAAGGTGGATTTTTCCATCTGCTGGTACATGGCTTCCAAGACCGCGGGATTGGAATGGCCGATGTTGGACACCATCGCGCCTGAGGAGCCGTCGAGATAACGCTTGCCGGTCGTGTCCCACAGGTAGACGCCCTCGGCGCGGTCGAGCATCGGGCGGCGTTGGCGGGTTTGGTAGAAGAGGTTGGAGGGAGTTGCAGTCATGGCATGCCCGGTTGTTTTGCCAAATTGAGCAAAGGGCGGGCCAATTGGCTAGCGCTAAGTTCGGGGACAGTTTACTTTTTGCCTGTCGCAGGCTGTAGATGTGTCGGATGGTCGTTGACCGGCAAAATGTAATCTGTCCCCAGTCTGGAGCGAGCATGGTCAAAATCGGCATTGTCACGGTCTCGGACCGAGCCTCGCGCGGCGAGTATGAGGACAAGAGCGGTCCGGCGATGATGGAGTGGCTGACGGCTGCGATTTCATCGCTTTGGGAGCCGGTTGTGCGGGTTATTCCCGATGGCATGGAGAGTGCGCGCGACACGCTGATTGCGCTTTGTGATGTCGAGCACTGTGATCTGGTGCTGACGACCGGCGGCACCGGGCCGAGCCCGCGCGATCTGACGCCAGAGGCGATGCAGGCTGTGATGGAGAAAGAACTTCCGGGCTTTGGCGAACTGATGCGACGGGTGAGTTTGCGCGAAGTGCCGACGGCGATCCTGTCTCGCCAGACGGCGGGTGTTCGCGGCAAGACATTGATCATCAACGTTCCGGGCAGGCCGTCGTCGATCAAGACGTGTTTTGATGCGGTGTTTCCGGCGGTGCCTTATTGTCTGGATTTGATTGGCGCGGGGTGGGTGGAGACGCGGGATGAGGTCTGCAAGGCGTTCCGGCCGGGGGGGTGAGCGGGATTTTCACTTGTATGATGCACACCAAGGTTGTATTGCTATTGCGATCTATGCTGCAATTGACTATTTGAAAGATGTGAATTATAGATTACATGTTTGAACTTGTTGAATCGACGCAATTTTCCGGTTGGTTTGGCTCATTGCGTGACGCCTCAGCAAAGGGTCGAATTGCTGGTAGACTTGAGCGCATGTCTTGGGGTCAATTTGGCGATGTCAAATCAGTTGGTAATGGGATCAGCGAGATACGTTTCAGTTTTGGTCCGGGCTATCGGATTTATTTTCAACAGCGCGGTCCGGTCGTGATCCTGCTGTTAATCGGAGGCGACAAGGATACACAGGCGCGGGATATTCGCCGCGCAAAGAAAATTGCAGACGACTTTGATCTGCGGTTTGGTTCTGAATTGAATTGAGTATGTCATGGAAGAAAAGCTGACGCGCTTTGACGCGGCAAAATATCTTGGCGATGAAGAATCTCAAGCTGCGTTTTTGGAAGACGCCGCAGAGTCCGGGGATTCGTCTTACATTGCGCATGCGCTCGGGGTTGTTGCCCGTGCTCGCGGCATGACCCAAGTAGCCAAAGATGCAGGTGTAACCCGTGAAGCCCTTTACAAGGCGCTGAGTGAGATGGGCGATCCGAAGCTTTCCACGCTTATGGGTGTGGTGAAGGCGCTTAATTTGAAGCTGAAATTTGAGCCTTCCGGGGCGAGTGATGTTGCTGCGGAGTAGTCGAAGCTAACTTCCTTGTCGGTTAGCTCGTATCGTCACTCGGGCTTGGAATTTGTAAATTTGAGATTTGATTTTGCCTAAAGGGTCGAGAGATTTGATAGCGAATGGAATGGTAGCAAGGTGAGCAACTCTGGGCTATTCATTCGACATTACACGTCAATTTCTGCCGTGATAGACATTCTGCGTCGGAAAAGGTTGCCATTGCTTGACCCCCAAAGCTGGGATGACCGCAACGACAGATACTTTATGAACCTCAACAAAGAAAAGAAAAAACTTGGAGGTATTTACGGTCTTTGCGCGGCCAATTGCTCAGAAACATATCATCATTGGAGGGTATTTACGAGCAGTGCAGACGGTGCCTGCATAGAGATTAAACAGGAAGCATTTGAAGAAAGTTTAAGGAAGATATCTTGCGTACGCTTCGGTGAAATCGCTTATCTCAAGCTGGGCGAAGTGGAGGGTTTGACAAATTTTGACGTTGATCGCCTGCCGTTTGTAAAACGTGTTGGGTTCTCTGCGGAATCAGAATATCGCATTATCGCAGAAACAAGTGATAAACAGGAGGCTGCATTTCCGGTGCGGTTTCCCGTCAGCATGATAAGTTGTATCTATCTTAATCCGTGGATACCAAAATCGATCGTTCAGAGTTTAAAAATTACGCTTCAGTCACTGCCTGATTGCAGCAATTTGAAAATTAGTCGATCTTTACTCATCGATAGCGCTCGGTGGAAGGCGGCAGGTGACAAGGTCACCAGAGAGAATTCCGCAAGTTGAAACCTGGGTGCTTGAGCCTAACCCGTGATGTGCTAACTCCAACCGCATGGACATCCGCCAGCTCTCCTATCTCGTCGCTCTTGCCCGTGAAAAACACTTCACCCGCGCTGCTGATGCTTGCGGGGTGACGCAGCCGACATTGTCGGGACGGATTCAGCAGTTGGAGCAGGAGCTTGGGGTACCGATTGTCATCCGCGGCAATCGGTATCTAGGCTTGACCGCCGAAGGCGAGCGGGTGCTGAAGTGGGCGCAGACGATTTTGGAGAATGTCGACGGGCTGCGCTCTGATCTCGCGCACGCTGCCGATGCGCCGCTGGGGCGGTTGACGTTCGGGGCAATCCCGTCGGCGTTGCCGACGCTCGCGCCGCTGACGGATGCGATGCGCAAGAAGTTTCCCAAGCTGTCGTTTACGGTGCTGAGCTTGAGCTCGGAGGAAATCCGCCGGTCGCTTGAGGATTTCACCATTGATGTCGGCGTTACCTACTTGGACAATGAACCGATTGATCTGGCGGTTTCCAAGCCGCTCTACATGGAGCGTTACCGGCTTTTCGTGCGCGACGACCATCCGCTGGCAGGGCGCGAAACGGTCGAGTGGGCGGAGGCTGCGAAGCATCCTGTGTCGCTACTCACGCCCAACATGCAGAACCGGCGCATTATTGAGAGCGCATTCCGCAAGGCGGGCGCGCAAGTTGTGCCGGAGCTGGAAAGCAATTCGATCGTCAATTTATATACGCATGTGCAGATGGCTGGCCTTGCCACTGTGCTGCCGGAGATTTTCATCGGCCTGATGGGAGATGAGGGGCGCATCCGGGCCATTCCACTGGTGTCGCCGGTGGTGGAGCATTCGGTGGGCTTGGTGGCGCATGACCGCGATCCGCTGCCGAAAGTGGTGAAAGCGATGCTGGATTTGGCCGGGACGTATGTGCTGCCGGGAAATCTGACAGGACGGACATGAAGTCCGGGTGCATCCATTATAGTTTTTGTCTATAATGGAATAGAAACAACCGATTTGATCGCTTACCCTTGGGCAGTCTAGGCAGATTTCAAATTGGATCGCCTTTCTGCCGGAGGATGCATGACGGCCTTGATCAGCCCTGAATTTGCCCAATCTGCTTGTAGCGCTTATGGCAACAGGCCGGATGCGTTGCTGGAAATTTTGCATGATATTCAAGAGCACAAGGGTTTTGTGCCGCAATCCGACCTGCCTGCGATTGCCAAGGCGCTGAACCTTTCGCGGGCGGATGTGCATGGGGTGATGAGTTTTTATCATGACTTCCGGACGGCGAAGGCCGGGACAGTGACGGTGAAGATTTGCCGGGCGGAGGCTTGCCAGTCGATGGGTGCGATGACGCTGATTGACGGGTTTTTGACCAGGCGCGGGATGAAGCTGGGAGACACATCCGACGACGGGTCGATCACTGTTGAAGCAACCTATTGTCTGGGCAACTGCGCGATGGCGCCGGCGGCGATGATCAATGGAAAGCTTGCTGCGCGGCTGGATGGCGCCAAGCTTGAAAGACTTGTGATGGAGGCCGGACAATGAGTGTGATCGTCTGGGTTCCGAAAGACAGCGCGGCGGTTTCGGCTGGCGCGGACGAGATTGCGGTTGGCATTGAGCTGATTGCCGGCGCACGTGGGCTTGATGTGACGGTCAAGCGCAACGGGTCGCGCGGGGCGCTTTATCTGGAGCCGCTGGTTGAGGTTGAAACGGCGTCTGGGCGAGTCGCCTATGGTCCGGTTGAGGCGGCGGATGTCGAGGGCCTGTTTGATGCAGGGTTTCTGAGTGGCGGCGCGCATCGCTTGGCGCATGGGCTTACTGATGAAATTCCCTATCTGAAGAATCAGGAACGGCTGACGTTTGCCCGTGCGGGGTTGGCGGATCCGCTGGATCTGGACGCCTATGAATCCAATGGTGGTTTGGCCGGGCTGAGGAAAGCGCTGGGACAAGCGCAGGCTGCTGTTGTTCAGGAGGTGCTGGACAGCGGCCTTCGCGGGCGCGGAGGGGCGGGGTTTCCTGCGGGTATCAAGTGGAAGACAGTGCTCGAAGCGCCGGGTGCGCAGAAATATGTGGCCTGCAATGCTGATGAAGGCGACTCGGGGACGTTTGCCGACCGGATGGTGATGGAAGGCGACCCGTTCATGCTGGTTGAAGGCATGATCATTGCGGGCATCGCGACCGGGGCCACTGAGGGCTATGTCTATATACGCTCGGAATATCCGGATGCGATTTCGGTTATGAAGGCGGCTTGCTCGACCATGCAGGCCGCGGGATGGCTCGGCGCTTCGGTTGGCGGCTCGGGCAAGGCGTTCAATTTGCATGTGCGGCGTGGAGCCGGGGCTTATATCTGCGGCGAGGAATCCTCGATGCTGGAAAGCCTTGAGGGCAAGCGCGGCATTGTCCGCGCGAAGCCGCCAATTCCCGCGCTGAAAGGCTTGTTTGGCGCGCCGACGGTGGTCAACAATGTGCTGACGCTGGCATCCGTGCCGCTGATCCTCGACAAGGGCGCGGCGGCCTACAAGAATTACGGCATGGGCCGCTCGCATGGCACGCTGGCGTTTCAACTGGCGGGGAATATCAAACGGGGCGGACTGGTCGAGAAGGCGTTTGGCGTGACGATCCGCGAGCTGATCGAGGATTTTGGCGGCGGGACGATGACGGGGCGGCCCTTCCGCGCGGCGCAGATTGGCGGGCCGCTGGGTGCCTATGTCAGCGAGAGTATGCTAGACTTGCCGATGGATTACGAAACGCTGGCAGGTGCAGGCGCGATGGTCGGGCATGGCGGGATTGTCGTGTTCGACGAGAGTGTCGATATGGCGCAAATGGCGCGGTTCGCGTTTGATTTCTGCGCCATTGAATCGTGCGGCAAGTGTACGCCGTGCCGGGTCGGCGCGGTGCGCGGACGCGAGACGATGGACAAGATATTGGCAGGCGTGGATGTGGCGCAGAATGTGGCGCTGGTCGAGGATCTTTGCCAGGTGATGACCGACGGATCGCTTTGCGCCATGGGCGGGTTGACGCCGATGCCGGTGATGTCGGCACTCAAACATTTTCCGCAAGATTTCGACCGTGCGCCGCACGCTGTCGCCGCAGAATAAGAGGAACTGAGCAATGGGCCTCCATCATGACAT
>JANMQE010000111.1:0-1812 GCA_031370195.1 Phyllobacteriaceae bacterium | reverse complement strand
GGATATTTCGGCTTCGCTAAGTGAAGTGATGCACGACAAATTCGGCTCAGCCTTTAACATCCGTTATCGCGGTCAGGATTTAGGGAGAGTCCAATTGAATGTGCCAGGCATGCACAATGTGAGCAATGCGATGGCCGCGATTGCAATTGGCTTGGATTTAGAACTTTCGTTCGAGGTGATTGCTTCGGCGTTAGAAGCATTTCGAGGTGCAGACCGGCGCTTTCAGATTAAAGGTGAACGGGCTGATAATATTTTGGTGGTAGACGATTATGGACATCATCCGACGGAAATTAGAGCAACTTTGGCGGCGGCAAAATCCAGCGGGCGGCGGCTGGTCACACTCTTCCAACCGCACCGCTACACCCGCACTGCGGCACTACGCGAAGAATTTGCGCGAAGTTTCTATGATGCAGACGTGGTGCTGTTGACAGATATTTATGCTGCCAGCGAAGAACCGATTGAAGGTGTTACTGCGCAGGCACTAGCAGAAGATATTGAGCGATTTGGTCATCGCAATGTGCGCTATATCGGTGCTGTCGAAGAAGGTGCGAAGGCGATTGCCGCAGTTGTTCAGCCGGGAGATTTAGTGTTGACGCTGGGCGCAGGCAGTATTTGGAAAGTAGGCGATGAGTTTTTGGCCGGGTAAAATTTTTATGAATGCATCCCAAAATAATAATCAAGGCTTCAGTGGAATGGCAGAACGCCATGCGCGTCGTGGTGCTGCCACGACTACGACCGCTGCGACCAATGGTACTCAATCAACTCCTGCTTCGCGCCGTCGTGGCTTGCCGGATGATTTCGAGCGCGAGCGTGAAGAGCAGGAATATCAGGCGCGTTACGAGCAGCAGTTATTAGAGCAGCGGCAGCAACGTACGAGTGAGCGCCGGGAAAAACGTCAACGCGAAATATATAGTGGAAAAGTTGAAAAGCGCACTCCGAAGAAAGTTCAAATTAGTGACGAGAATGCACGTTGGATGAAAATTGGGGGACTGGTTTTATTATTGTTATTCTTTCTCGTAGCGACGATTTATGCTTATGATCAAGTCACCGGATCACGATTATTTGTCTTAAAGGAAATTGACTTACAGGGAACGAAACGGGCTTCGCGCACCGAGCTAATGCGTTTGCTGGAGGCACATCAATCGCAGAGTTTATGGAAGCTGGATTTGCCATCAATTCGGGTTGCACTTGAAAAAGATAGCTGGGTGCAGTCCGCCGAAGTCTCACGCGTTTTACCGAATGCTTTACGCGTTATTGTCCACGAACGCGAACCTCTTGCGCCTTGCCGGATGCTTAATAATTCGGTCGTTTGGGTTGATCGGGAAGCGCGCAATTTAGGCGAGTTAGACTTCAATCAAACTGATAATATACCACCGATTATTAGTGGATTAGAGGAAGGCAACAACGAAGAAATAAAAGCTGCAAACCGCAAACGTTTAGAAATCTATCAGCAGTTGATTCGAGACTTGGATCAAAACGGAAATAAATTCTCCGATCAAATAGATGAAATTAATATGAGTGATTTGCAGACAGTGCGATTACAATTAAAGAAAAGAAATCTAAGTGTGCGGGTGGGAAATTCTGAATTTAGAACCCGCTTTGAAAAAGCATTTAAAGTGATTGACGCAATCGAACGCAAAGACCTTTCAGCTTTGGGATTACTCAAAGCTTCTGATGCGGAAAGATTAGTCAATGGCGAACGTATCGCGTATCTCGACGTAACGCATCCCGGCGTTATCGTGGGATTCGCCTCTTAATTATTCCTCACCGAGGTACTCAGTATGGCAAGAAGAATTTCAGATCATATCGTTG
>JANMQE010000012.1:0-5533 GCA_031370195.1 Phyllobacteriaceae bacterium | reverse complement strand
TCGAATCCGTCCATGCCGGGCATCATGATGTCGAGAAGGATGAGGTCGATCCCGCCCTGCTCGCAAACCGCCAGCGCTTCCGGGCCGCTCATTGCGGTCACAACTTCGTAGTATTCTGCAGAAAGACGCGCCTGCAACAACTTCACATTGGCCGGGATGTCATCAACAACCAGAATTCTTGCGGTCACTGTGCTGCTCCGTTGCCCAATTCAAGCGTCGCCGAGGTAGGACTTGATCGTCTCAACAAACTTCGAGACCGAAATCGGCTTGGAAATATAGGCCTCACAGCCGCCTTGACGAATACGCTCTTCATCGCCCTTCATGGCAAAGGCTGTCACCGCAATGACGGGAATGCGGTGCAGCTTATCGTCCTCCTTGAGCCATTTGGTGACTTCCAGCCCTGAAACTTCCGGCAACTGAATGTCCATCAGGATCAAATCCGGCTTGTGGGCGCGCGCAAGATCGAGCGCTTCGAGCCCGTTGCGGGTGCGAATCGTCTCATAGCCTGATGCTTCGATCAGGTCTTTGAAGAGCTTCATGTTCAGCTCATTGTCTTCAACGATCATGACGCGCTTTGGCATCTTGTCCTTCCCGGCGGGCGGTCAGCAGCCTTTCGGCTACCGGTCCATGCGCCTTTTCATATCGTGATTTGATTGACGAAACGCAAAGAACGCGCAATCGAGCGTGGCGACACAAAAACCAACAGCGGAAGCCGCGACCCACACCATGTTGAAAGAGACCCGAAACACCACAAACAGCGAAGACATTGCCGTCCGCGCATTGGTCTGGATTGCCGGAAACGCGCCAATGATGCACCGGTTCCTCGATCTTTCAGGCATAGATGCGAGCCAGATTCGTGAAGCGGCAAAGGAACCGGCATTTCTGGCGGGCGTGCTCACCTTCATCCTCGCCCATGAACCAACGCTCAACGAATTTGCCGAAGCCGAAAACCTGCACCCGTCCTCTGTTGCCGAAGCGCTCAAATCCCTGCCCGGCGGCGACCGCGCCTATGACCAAGGCTCAAGCTGACGCACCGTGCTCACGGTCCCCAAGAGAGAGAGACTCTGAGGCCTGTGGCTCCGAATTGACAGGATGTCGGCGACGACAATCCGCTCTGATGCAAATGCTATCTCGATGGTTCGATATCTAGGCAACACTCGCTTGATTCGGTTTGTCATGGCTATATCGTTCTGGTATTGTTCCTACAATTCGGGCGCTTGTCAATATGGATAAAATACTCGGAACCAACACGACAGCGTTTTGCCGCGATTGCCTGCACGAGGCGCCGGGTGACGATCGCCGCTGCATGGCCTGCGGCTCGCCGCGCCTGCTCCGCCATGCCGAGCTTGGCGCGCTGTCCATTGCCCACATCGACTGCGACGCCTTCTACGCTTCGGTCGAAAAGCGCGACAATCCGGCCCTTCGCGACAGGCCGGTGATCATCGGCGGCGGCAAGCGCGGCGTGGTCTCGACCGCCTGCTACATCGCCCGTGTCCATGGCGTGCGCTCGGCCATGCCAATGTTCAAGGCGCTGCAAGCCTGTCCTGAGGCCATTGTCGTCAAGCCCGACATGGACAAATACGTGCGCGTCGGCCGCGAAGTGCGCGCGCTGATGCTGGAGATGACGCCGTTGGTCGAGCCGGTGTCAATCGACGAGGCATTCCTCGACCTGTCCGGCACCGAGAAGCTGCACCGTGCCACGCCGGTCATAACGCTTGCCCGTTTTGCCAAGCGGGTTGAAAACGAGATCGGCATTTCAGTCTCTGTCGGCCTGTCATACTGCAAATTCCTCGCCAAAATCGCGTCCGACATGGAAAAACCGCGCGGCTTTTCGGTTATCGGACAAGCGGAAGCAGTCTCCTATCTCGCGGCACTCCCAGTCTCCAAAATCTGGGGCGTCGGCAAGGCGTTTGAGGAAACGCTTGCGCACAATGGAATCACCATGATCGGCCAGTTGCAGACCATGGACGAAACGTCGCTAATGCGCCGTTATGGCGTCATGGGCCAGCGCCTTGCCCGCCTGTCGCGCGGCATTGACAGCCGCAAGGTCGATCCATCGTCAGACATGAAAAGCGTATCGGCCGAGACAACATTCAACGAAGACCTGTCATCGCTCGAAGACCTGCGCCCGGTCCTGCGTGCACTTTCGGAACGGGTCGCCCGCCGCATGAAGCGCTATGGCGTTGCCGGTATGACGGTGGCACTCAAGCTGAAGACCACGGACTTCAAGACCCGCAGCCGCAACAAGACGCTGTCGGATCCGACACAGCTTGCGGACCGGATATACCGCACAGGTCTTGCAATGCTTGAGCGCGAGACAGATGGTACAAAATTCAGGCTCATCGGCATTGGCGTCTCCGAGCTATGCGGGCCAACTCAGGCAGATCCGGTCGACCTTGTCGATCCGCAAGCCACCAAACGCGCCAAAGCGGAAGGCGTGATGGATGTGTTACGGGACAAGTTCGGAAACAACGCTTTGCAAACCGGCGAGACATTCGGGCGCAAGCGCCGGGACTGAACAATAAGGAATACCACCATGACCGATCAATCAACTGCACTTGCCGCACGGCTGCTGCAAATAGAACCGGAAAAGCTGACCGCGCAGGAGCGCAAGGTGCTGACCAAGCTTGCGGCGCGCGCACGCATCAGCGAAAACATCAACACCACCTACAGCGGCCAGATGACATTCGGCGAAAGGCTGGCCGACACCGTCGCCGCCTTTGGCGGGTCTTGGACCTTCATCATCCTGTTTTTCATCATCCTGATGGCGTGGGTGACTACCAACACAGTGCTGCTTGGCAGCACCAAAGCCTTTGACCCCTACCCGTTCATCTTCCTCAATCTCGTCCTGTCCATGCTCGCCGCCATTCAGGCACCGATCATCATGATGTCGCAGAACCGCCAGTCGGCAAAGGACCGGCTGGTCGCAGGACACGACTATGAAATCAACCTCAAGGCCGAACTTGAAATACTGGCGCTGCACGAAAAACTCGACGACGTGCGGCAGGAAAAGCTGGTTGTCTTGATGAAGCAGCAGGCGGAGCAGATGAAAATCCTGGGGCAGTTGTTGAAGCAGGCTGAAACATCAAGCTAAAACAGTCGCTTAACGGAAACCAAGCTCATAGTCATCGCCTCCCTCGGCGGCCAAACATGGAAGATGTCTATCTTTCCGGATGCAAATTCACGCTGCTGTTTTCTGCCCGTTAAGGCTGAAATCAGGCAGCGGTGTAATATCAAAGCGGGCAGTGTTATTTCAGCAGGTCTCGACATCAACGGCAAGGGCTGAACAGAATTGAAGGCATATGAGGCCAAACACTATTTGCTCAACGCGCGTATCGAATGGAACCGCGTGACCGACCGCAGCGCCTATCCATTTGGATTGCCAGCGATCTCGAAAATTGACTCGATCGAGTTTCACCCGGAGGTGACGTTTCTGGTAGGCGAAAACGGATCGGGCAAGTCAACGTTGATAGAAGCGCTGGCGGTTGCTTGGGGATTCAATGCCGAGGGCGGGACGAAAAACCATTCCAGCCGCTCACGTCGCAGCCATTCGGCACTTCATGAATATCTGCGGTTCACAAGGTCGCCACGCAAGCCCGGCCCCGGCTTTTTTCTGCGCGCAGAGTCAATGTACAACATCGCTACCGAGATCGATAATGTCGGCTACATGGAGAGTTACGGAAACAAATCGCTCCATGAACAATCTCATGGTGAGAGCTTCTGGTCTTTGCTGGAGCACAAATTCCGTGGCAATGCTCTCTACATTCTCGACGAGCCAGAAGCGGCGCTGTCGCCCTCGCGTCAGATGTCGATGCTGGTGCGCATGCGCGATCTGGTGCGGCACAACGCGCAGTTCATCATCGCGACCCATTCGCCGATCCTGATGGCCTACCCCGGCGCGAGGATTTTTCAAGTGTCAAAGCACGGGCTGGAAACCATCGCTTACGAAGACACCGAGCATTTCCAGATCACGCGCAGTTTCCTCAACAGGCACGAACTGATGATCGAACAACTATTCGAAGAATAAGTCTCTGAAAATCATAGGCAATTCCGCTCTATCGTGTTCCGATACGCGCGTTCAAAGACAATCTTTTCACCTTCAAACGCCACCACTTTCCCTGTCACATGAAAATGTGTCGCGTCCGACCACATCGCGGCACTTGTCTGCGTCAGTACTGACCAGCCGCCACGCTCCAGCGTCTGTATCCACGCAATCTCAGCCTTCGCCGAGAGCGGATCGGCGGGATGAATGGCCCAAGTCTCCAGCGCCGAGGAGCCGGACACCAGCCCGTGCTCCAGATCACGGTCTGCACCAAAGTCATTGGAGACCGTCAGAACGACCGTTCCGTCGTCCCGCCGCTCGGTGTTTCGAACAGACGCCGCCTTGCGCACTGTCTCCGTCCGCCACGCCGGTGCCGCCTCTGGGGCCGCAAATGTCCACTCATCGCCATTCACCAACACACGCACTGGCAGCGTCAGCGAAGCCTCGTTCAACGTCACTGTCGCCCGTCGCGGCGACGGCCAGAGTGACGGCCAGCTTGATGTGGACACTGCCACGCGCAACCGGTGCCCGACCGGAATGCGGTACGCTATTTGATCCAACGCGAAGGAGGCAGAATAAGTCTGCCCCGGCACCAGGGCTTCAGGGTGCTCATGTGAGGCATGATGCGTCAGATTGAGAAAGCCATAGGTGATCAGCGCCGACCGCCCATCGGGAAACACATCGCAAAGCCGCACGGAAATGAGCGCATCCGGTTGATCAGATGAAAACGCAAACCGGAACTCCGGCGCGCCGACAATATCCAGCGTGTTCTCCAAAACCTGCCCATCAAAAACCACTGAATGTGCATCATCCGCGCCCTGCTCATCCGGCAGCTCCGGTCCGTAAGTGAACGGAAAATACTCGCCCGCCGTCAGCCCGCAATCCTGCGGCGATGAAACAGATACGTTCAATACACCCGCAACCGGCGAAAAGCCGCCACTGGTCAGATGCAAGACTTCGCTCTTGATCGATGGCGACGGCCACTGCGCCTCAGCAATCCACCGCCCCGGCCGCTCCGGCAGCCATGTTTTCGGTTCGATGCTGTCCATCAGCCAGGCCCGGTATGCCGGATCATTTTCAGCTCCTGTGTCCAAGCCCTTCAGCCAATGGTCCCACCAGCGCAGTGCCTCCTGCAAGAAGCCGATACGCGGCTCCAGTGCGGCGAAATGCGGGTATTTGTGAATCCACGGCCCGATAATCGCCTTGACCGGACTTTCAATGTTTTCAACAAGATGTGCCGGCGTGTTGCGATAGCCGTCATGCCAGCCGCCAAGCGATAGCACCGCCGCTTTTATCGTTGAATAATCCTCGCAAATCGAACCGTGCTTCCAATAGGCATCCCTGTGCGGATGGCGCAGCCACGTGCTGATCAGCAGCGGCATTGCCTCCAGCCGCACCCGCCACATTTCCCGCCATTTCCCGCCAACCAGCGCCGGGTCAGGCGGTCGCGAGGAATAGGACAGCATCTGTCCTGACCAGCCGAAATTCTCA
>JANMQE010000095.1:0-10005 GCA_031370195.1 Phyllobacteriaceae bacterium | reverse complement strand
GGCGGCCCATTACTGCCGTTCGGCTGCCTCCAAACTTAATGCCGCTTTGCGCCCTCAAATCGGACATAGAGCCCACCACTTTTTGATCTGATAAGCGGCCATGCGGATATACAAATTAGGTGGTCGATAAACGCCTCCATTCCGCCAATTCGCACGCTGTTGGCGAATTCTCGCAAGCGCCATGCATTCAAATTGCACCACGGTTTGTGCGCCACAGAGGGCATCCGTGACCGCTCACGATTGGCCGACCAGCTCATTGTTTCTGCTGAATCTTGTTGAACGCCTGAAGCGATTTGGAAATTTCAAAGCCCTCCATTCGTGCTTGTACTTTCAAACCCGTCGGCGACAATACGGACACCGATCAGAGGCCGTTTGCCTTGGCGATGAAATCCGACAAGTGCGGCACATAATCTTCCGCGCCGCTCCCGCCCGTAGCCATCGCCAACGCAAATGAGTTTTTGACAGCGCTGGCCATGGGGGTTGCCACCGTTGCGGCGTTTGCCATCGATTCCACATAGCGCATGTCCTTGTAGGCATTGCCCAATGTGAACCTGTGCGCCTCGCGGTTGCCTTCCAACGCGTAGCCCATGAAGGTTTGATAAAAGCCGCAATCCATCCGGCCGCCGCGAATGACCTTGTCGAATTCTGCCACCGGAATGCCAACCTTGCGGGACAGCGCCAGCGCCTCTGAATACAGCGCGGCATAGCCCAGCGACAGGAAGTTGTTCAAGAGCTTCATCTTGTGGCCATCGCCCACCGCGCCGATATGCACGATCTTGGCCGCCCAAGTGGCCAAGATCGGCAGAACCCGCGCAAACGTAGCATCGCTTGCGCCCACCATGCAATCGAGCGTGCCTGCCCAAGCCTCTTTCGGGGTGCGCGACAAAGGCGCGTCCACAAAATCGACGCCGATGCCGCCCAGCTCCGCCGCCAAGGCCAGACTGACTGTCGGGTCCGACGTCGAGCAATCCACAATCACCGCGCCCTTGGCGAGACCCGGTTTCATGGCCGCCACCGCTGCGGCAACTTCAGGCGATCCGGTCAGGCACATGAGGATTACGCTGCAGCTGCGCGCAAGGTCTTCCAGTGACCGCGCCTCCACCGCCCCGCGCGACACCAGATCATCCACTGCCGCGCGCTTGCGATGCGCGACAACGGTCAGTGGATATCCCTTTTCGACGATGTTCTTCGCCATGCCTTGCCCCATCAGGCCAAGTCCGATAAATCCAACCTTTTCATGCGCTTGCGTCATGGTCATTCTCCCGGTGCGTCAGTATGGGTTAAAGCGGCGGCGCAGATCGGCGACCTGTTCCGGCGTCAGCAAACGCAAAGCCTGGTTTTGCAGCATCAAAAACAGCTTGGCGGTTTCTTCAAGTTCTTCGGTGGCATATTGTGCGTTGGCGAGGCTGGTTCCGGCCACCACCGGGCCGTGATTGGCCAGCAAAACGGCATGATGCGTTCCGGCCAATGCCCTTACCGCGTGCGCCAGATCTGGATCGCCTGGGGCGAAATACGGCACCAAAGGCAGCCGCCCGACCCGCATGACGTAATACGCGGTCAACGCGGGCAGCACATCGTTGGGATCGACATCGCGCAGGATGCTGACGGCGGTGGCATGGCTGGAATGCAGATGAACCACCGCGGCGGCATCTTTGCGTTCGCCATACATCGACAGATGCAGGAATGCCTCCTTTGTCGGCGCGTCGCCGGATATCAGCTTTCCGTCGGCATCCAGTCGCGACAGCCGCGCAGGGTCCAACGCGCCCAAGGACACATTGGTCGGCGTCATCAGCCAACCGCCATCTTCCAGCCGCACCGAGATATTGCCGCTGGACCCCTTCGTCAGCGCCCGGTCAAACAGCGAGCCGCCGACCCGGCAGATTTCATCCCTGACGCGGGTTTCCTCATGCATTGGCATTGTCCGTTTCCAGCAAATTCCAAGCTTTCAGGAAGAAATCTTCGTCGCCAAAATTGCCCGATTTCAGCGCCAATGCCAGATCCGGCCCGGAAATGCTGCGTGTCCACGGGACTCCGGGGGCGATTTCCGGGCCGATTTCCAGCGTGGTGACGCCCAGTGCTGCAACAACCGCGCCCGAGGTTTCGCCGCCCGCAATCAGAAAGCGGCTGAACCCGGCGGCCTGCAAATGCCGGGCCACCTCAGCCAGCGCGGTTTCGACCAGCGCGCCCGAAGCGTGTTGACCAAGGCGCGCCTGAATCTCTTGCAGGGTCGCAGGGTCCGCACTGGAATAGATCAGCGAGATGCTGCTTTGCGGCTGTGCAATGGCCCATTCGGCCAGACCGGCCGCGGTTTGCTGGCCGCTGATCAGCGCATCAACATCCAGCGCCAGCGAGGGAAGGCCGGACGCCTGTGCGGCGGCAATCTGCCCGCGTGTCGCTACCGAGCATGAGCCTGCCAGAACCGCCGCCCGTCCTCTGGGCGCAGACATTCGCACCTGTGGCGGGCGAGATGCAACCTTGCCTGCGCGCACGAAATTCGCCGCCAGACCCAAGGCGATTCCGGAGCCGCCGGTGACCAGCGGCATATCGGAACAGGCCGCGCCAATGGTGCGCAGGTCGGCGTCTTGCAGCGTATCGACAATCAGTATGCGTTTCCCGGCAGCACGTTGCGCGGCAAAGGCCTGCCGCACTGCCGCACTTCCCTTCGCGATGGTGTCAATCGACACCAGCCCGACCGGGAGTTTGGTCTGCCGTCCCAATACCCGCACCAGATTGGAATCATGCATCGGATTCAGCGGGTGATCCTTCAGCGGGCTGTCAGACAGCAGCACATCACCCACGAACAGATGGCCGCGGTATGTCGTCCGGCCCGCTGCCGGAAACGACGGACAGGCGATGGTCACATCGCTGCCGCACAAGGCCAGCAGGGCCTCGGTGACCGGACCGATGTTGCCGGCGTCCGTCGAATCGAAGGTGGAGCAATATTTGAACAAAAGCTGTGCGGCCCCGCCTGCCAACAAAAGATTGGCAGCGGCAACGGACATTTCAACCGCCTCTGCAGCCGGAATTGAGCGCGACTTCAATGCAATGACTATCGCGTCTGCCTCGGGCAGATTTTGCTTTTGGGGCAGCCCGATCATCTGAACTGTGCGCAATCCCTCGCGAGTGAGCATCAGACACAGGTCCGTCGCGCCCGTTACGTCGTCTGCAACTGCGCCAATGAACACGGCCGGTCCTCTCCAAGGTAAGCAGCCGCCAAATCCAACATCCAGATTTGGTGTGACGCGGCTGTCGGGTAGACTGATACAACATCAACTCAATTGACAGAACGCAGAACTAAGTCCTTGCTTTTCATTTCCGCCACGCGCTATCGATATCAATGGCAGCGCTATCATTTGCATTTCAGCAAGGCAAGCCTGCTGCCCAAAACTCTGCGGGCTTTCTGCCAAGCGGATGAAATCGAGGTTCAAGATGCACAACAAAGCCGATTTGAACATTTGTGTCATCGGGTTGGGGTCGATGGGTTTCGGAATGGCTGCTTCGCTGTTGAGGGATGGCTTTTCGGTCACGGGCTCAGATTTAAGCAAGGAAACCTTGTCACGATTTGCCGAACTGGGTGGCAAGACTGCGCAAAGCCCTGCGGAGGCTGCCGCAGGGGCGGATATCGTTATCTGCGTGGTGGTGAACGCAACACAGACAGAAACAGTGCTGTTTGGCCAGACTGGAGCCGCAGCGGCGATGGCGCCCGAAGGCATCATCTTGTCCTGCGCCACGATGTCGCCGGAAGCCGCACGCGGCTCTGCGCAAAAAGCGGTCGCCATGGGTCTCGATTATCTTGACACTCCGATCAGCGGCGGCGCTGTGCGGGCGGCGGCAGGTGAGTTGACCATAATGGCTTCTGGCAGGCCTGAAGCGTTCAAACGTGTCAAACCCGTATTGGACTGTATCGCCTTAAAAGTTTACGAGTTGGGCAATGAGGCTGGCACAGGTGCTGCTTTCAAGATCGTCAACCAGTTGCTCGCCGGGGTTCATATCGCGGCGGCATGTGAGGCCATAACCTTTGCCAAGGCGATGAACCTCGATATTGCAAAGGTTTACGAGGTCATCACCGCCTCTGCAGGCAATTCCTGGATGTTCGAAAACCGTGTGCCGCACATTCTGGAAGGCGACTATGCGCCGCGCAGCGCGGTGGATATTTTCACCAAAGATCTGGGCATCGTGTCCGAAATCAGCCGCGGACTGAAGTTTCCCACTCCCATTGCCTCGATGGCATTGCAGATGTTCGTGATGACCGCCGCTGCCGGCATGGGGCGTGATGATGACACCTCCGTCGCGCGGATGATTGCCGGTCTGTCAGGGCTGGAGCTGCCGGGGATGGAGGGCTGAGCATGCCGCGTTTTGCCGCAAACCTGTCGATGATGTTTCAGGAGCACGCCTTCATGGACCGCTTTGCCGCGGCCGCGGCTGCGGGTTTCGATGCGGTGGAATATCTGTTCCCCTATGATTTCGACATCTCGAATATCGGCCGGGCGCTGCAGGAAAACAAGCTGACGCAGGCGCTGTTCAACCTGCCGCCGGGCGATTGGCAGGCGGGAGAGCGGGGCTTGGCAGCGCTGCCGGACCGCAAGGCCGATTTTCGCAAATCTGTCGAAACAGCCCTGCGTTACGCCGCGGCAACGGGCGTTGCCCGGGTGCATGTGATGAGCGGCATCGCCCGCCGTGACGATGCGCAAGCCTGCGCCTGTTATCGCGACTCGCTCGCCCACCTGTGCGATCAAGCCGGGCAGGCGGGTCTTGATGTGCTGATCGAGCCGATCAACGCGCGGGACATGCCGGGATATTTCCTGAATGATTTCAATTATGCAGCTGATCTGATCACCGATCTTGGCGCGGCCAATCTGAAGCTGCAATTTGACATTTATCACCGTCAGATCATCCATGGCGATGTGCTGACCGGTCTGAAGACTTTGATGCCTATCATTGGCCATGTGCAGATTGCCGCTGTGCCGATGCGGCATGAACCCGGCACAGGGGAGTTGGATGATGTCCGCATTCTCTCTGCGCTGGATGATTTGGGCTACCGCGGTTTTGTCGGCTGCGAATATCGTCCGGCGGCGGGCACTGTATGTGGTTTGAGTTGGCTCAACGCCTTCTGAAAGGGCTGACTTGTCCGACAAAGGCGGGGCGCAACGTGTTCACTTCCCAGCAAGACCAAAGAATGAATTCAAGGAAACGGAGACTCTCATGAGCAAGCGAATCATTTTCACCGGCGGAACTGGCAAAGCTGGTCGCCACGCAGTCCCCTATCTTTTGGAAAGGGGTTACCGGATTTTGAACGTCGACCTGAAGCCGTTCGATCATCCGGGTGTCAACACGCTGATCACCGACATCACCGACAGTGGTCAGGTATTCAACGCTTTCACCACACATTTCGGTTTTGACGGCTACGAAGATGGCGCGCCACCAAGGGCCCCAGATGCCATCGTGCATTTTGCCGCCGTACCGCGCGTGATGATCAACCCCGACAACACCACATTCTCGCAGAACACCGTTGGCACCTATAACGTGCTGGAAGCGGCGATGAAGCTGGGTGTTCGCAAGGTGGTCTTTGCCAGTTCCGAAACCACCTATGGCGTTTGTTTTGCGGAAGGCGACAAGGACTACCATTCGTTCCCGCTGGAAGAAGACTATGACAGCGACCCGATGGACAGCTACGGCCTGTCGAAAGTGGTCAACGAAAAGACCGGCCGCGCCTTTGCGATGCGCTACGGCGCCGATGTGTATGCACTGCGTATCGGCAACGTCATCGAGCCGCATGAATACGCAAATTTCCCCGGCTATCTGGCCAACCCCATGAGCCGCAAGCGCAATGCATGGAGCTATATTGACGCCCGCGATCTGGGCGAGATCGTGCATCTTTGCCTGCAGAAGGACGGCCTTGGCTATCAGGTGTTCAACGCGGTCAATGACACCATCACCGCCAGTCTGCCAACAGCTGAATTTCTGGCAAAATACGCGCCGAACACGCATATTTCCCGTCCGATGGGCACCCATGAAGGCCCGCTGTCAAACCGGAAGATCCGCGAGGTGCTGGGCTTCAAGGAAGCGCATCCTTGGCGCAATTATGTGAATGTCTGATGCTGGCGGTGGCCGCTGCCTGGCAGGTTCCCTCCCATTCAAACCCAGGCACATTATCTATCCAAAGCGGGTACAGCCGCATCAAGGCCATGGCATTGTCGATCAGGGTGCGCCAGCCTTCAACGACGCTGCAAAAAGGGGATTGCTTTGATGAAAAACAGGCAAAGGCTGCACGAAAGAAAAAGCAAGATCACCGTCTATGAGGTTGCAGCGCATGCCGATGTCAGCGAATCCACGGTTTCGCGGATCATGCGCAATCAAGGTCTGGTGGCCGAGGCAACGCGGGCAAAGGTGATGGAGAGTGTGCGCGCTTTGGGTTATGTGCCCAACCGCATAGCCGGGTCATTGGCCTCATTGGATTCAAAACTTGTCGGGGTTGTGGTGCCATCCATTTCAAACATCGTGTTTCCCGAAGTGCTGCAAGGCATAAATGCCGGGCTCAAAAAATACTGTTATCAGGCAGTCATCAGTGTCAGCGATTACGATATCGACCGGGAAGAAACACTAGTACGGGGGATATTGGCCTGGCAGCCGGCGGCAATATTGATCACCGGCTTTGATCATACCATGGCAACACGGCGCATGTTGGATCAAAGCGGCGTTCGCGTGGTTGAGATGATGGAAATTGATTCGGCCCCCATAGACGTTGCGGTGGGAATGTCGCACCTCAGTGCCGGCTATGCGGCGGGCCGCCATCTTGTTGCAAGAGGTTACCGCCGGTTCGCCTATGTGGGTCACGATTGGCAATCGGACCACCGTGCAAGGCTGCGCTATGACGGGCTGTGCCAAGCGCTGGCTGAATCGGGCATTTCCATTGCCGCGCACGTGATCGCCGAGGGGCAAAGCTCAGTTGCAACCGGCCGCCAACAGACTGAACAGCTGTGCCGGACAACTCAAGTTGACGTGGCGGTTTATTCCAACGATGACATGGCAGTGGGCGGTGTTTTCCATTGCATGGCGGCGGGCATTCGGCTGCCGGATCAACTGGCGATCTTCGGCTTCAACGGTCTGGATATCGGAAGGGAACTGCCGCAGCCTTTGTCCACAGTGCGGTCAAACCGGTTTTTGATCGGTCAAAAATCAATTGAAGCAATTATGCTTTCATCAGAGCGGCCCGAATCCAAGAGCATCATCGACACAGGATTCGAGATTTTTGAGGGTGCCACCGCCTGAACACAAAGAAGAGGGCACCCGGAGTGACCGGGCGCCCATCGTTTTGTCGACAGATTAGTTCTCTGCGGCAGATTACTTCTTGATGCAGGTATCTACCGTGTCCTTTGTGCATTCATCCAATCCCGTGAAGATAGGATCAGCGACCGGTTTGCCCGAAATCAAATCGATCATCGCACCCGGTGCAAGGTAGCCCATCTCGAACGGACGCTGGCCGACCAGTGCGGTGACAAGACCTTCGCGGGCCAGATCAACCTCGGCCCCGATGGTGTCTGCCGCGCCGATTACAAAGTCATTGCTGGCGATACGGTCCTTCATCGGAGTGAACAGGTCGCGGTATGGCTGCGGTGCGCCAAACAGCGGCCAGCCGCCCATAATTCCAAACGCGTCAAGTTTGGGGTTGGCGGCGAGGATGTCAGTCATCGCCTGAACGCCCTTGGCCCCGTCGTCATTGGTGAACACGGGGCAGCCTGGCACTTCTGTCCAGCCGCCTTCACCTGCCAAAGCAGCAAGTCCGGGTTTGCCGGAGAGCGCATCGCGCATTCCTTGAGCGCGGCGCAGAATGTTGTCAGCACCGGGGTTGCCCTCGATCGTGCAGATGGTTCCGCCGTTCGGCTTGGCCTTCTTGATATATTCGCCGATCTTGGTGCCCATCAGGGTATTGTCAGTGCCAAGATAAGTCTTGCGCAGGCCTGCATCTTCAGCGGCAAGGTCGGCATCCAATGTCATTATCGGAATGGTGGGTGCAGCGGTTTTAAGGGTTTGGGCAATCAACTTGGCGTTCGAAGGCGATATCGCCATTGCGACCGTTGTGGGCTTGCCCAGCATATCCTGTACAATCTGTGCCTCGCCTGCCTCATCAGATGTCGAAGCCGGGCCTGTATAGAAACATTCGTATTCGCTGGCCGCGTTTTCAGCATTCCACTTCTGGCAGCCTTGGTTGATCGCTTCGAAAAAGGGATTATCCAACCCCTTTACGACGATCACGAGCTGTTTCTTGCCTTCGGCGTATCCGAAGCTGGTTCCCAACGCCAGAACGGCGGCAGCAAGCATCAAGGTTTTCTTCATTTCAGCAGTCCTCCCAAAAGAGCCGCAGGTTCAGCGGCAAAATGTTGATGTGGCCTGCGTGTTTCCGAAGAGCTTGAAAAGCCCTTTTTGCCGAAGTTCGGATCGGAACACGCGGCCCATCCAATGACGTCACGCAGATGGAGCCAGAGTCAAAGTTAAACTGTACCTTTGGCACCCAGTTCCAACCGAAACATACCAGAAATCCGGGTGAATGACAGCGCTATTATCTTAAAGATTTCATTGACTTTGCTGATTCGATCAATAAAACTTTGCGATAAATATGGGTAGAGGTTCAGCTCGGGCCACAAGGTTCTGGATTGTGGTTCGGGGGTGGTTTGACCGGACGTGCCGGCTAGAAAAAGCTGAGCCTGACGGGTCTTGATTTGGGGGAGCTGAAGTCTGAGTGACAGTCCTGGAGCTGAGGCATATTTCCAAGCATTTTGGCGCCATTGAGGCGGTTAAGGACGTGTCCTTTGAGTTGGGGGCCGGCGAGGTTGTTGGCTTGATGGGCGACAATGGCGCCGGAAAATCCACGCTTGTCAAAATGATGGCCGGCAATTTCCTGCCGAGCAGCGGCTCCCTTTTGATGGATGGCAAAGAGATAGTGATGCACCGCCCGATCGAGGCGCGCGAGCACGGTATCGAGATTGTCCATCAGGATCTGGCGCTGTGTGACAATTTGACAGCGGCGGCCAATGTCTATTTGGGGCGCGAATTGCGGCTTGGTTTCGGGCCGCTGCGGATCCTCGACTATGCAACAATGTACCGCCGCGCGGGTGAGATATTTGCCGAGTTGAAATCCGAAACACGGCCTCGCGATCTTGTAAAGAAGATGTCCGGCGGCCAGCGGCAAGCGGTGGCGATTGCCCGAACGCGTCTTAGCAACGCCAAGATCGTGCTGATGGATGAACCGACCGCTGCCATTTCGGTTCGGCAAGTGGCCGAGGTGTTGAACTTGATCCGCCGTTTGCGCGATCAGGGGATCACTGTGGTTCTGATCAGTCACCGCATGCCGGATGTATTCACAGTGGCCGACCGCGTCGTCGTGATGCGGCGCGGCACTAAAGTTGCGGATAAACAGATCGCCAAAAGCTCACCTGAAGAGGTGACAGGGTTGATCACCGGCGCAATAGAAGCGGTCTGACCACATTTGGAAAGGCAGTCCATGTCAACTTCATTGACCAGTTCAATCGCGCAAAAGCAGCAAACGTGGCTGTCGAGTGTGCTTGCTAGCCAAACGTTCTGGGTATTCATCGCCGTGATTTTGGCAAGCCTTGCCCTGACATTTGCGACTGACAGTTTTGCCACCAGCAAGAACCTTTACAATATCACCCGCAACGTGACCTTTGTGGCAATCATCGCGTTGGGCATGACACTGGTCATCATCACCGGCGGGATAGATCTGTCCGTAGGTTCAGTACTTTGCCTGTGCAGCATGGTGTTGGCAGTGGTTATGCATGCAGGCTATTCGATCGAAGTCGGAATCGCCTTGACCGTGGCCACCGCACTCTTCGTCGGGGCGATCAACGGCGTTCTGATTGCTTATATAGGATTGCCGCCTTTTGTCGTGACGCTGGGCATGCTGTCCATAGCGCGCAGCCTTGCGATGGTGGCATCGGGCAACACTGTGGTTTTTGAATTCGGGCCGGATCATGACAAGCTGCTTGCGCT
>JANMQE010000002.1:0-3348 GCA_031370195.1 Phyllobacteriaceae bacterium | reverse complement strand
GTGCCAAAGCGCAGAGGCAACGACCGTCTCCGGATAATCCTTCTGCGTGTCGATCACATTGCCGATGGCCAGAACCTTGCGTTCCTTGGCGGCATCCGAAACACCGAAGCGCTCGGCATACATCAGGTCCGCCCCGCCATCGATCATGGCAAAGGCGGTTTCCTTGGCCTTGGGCGGATCAAACCACGAGCCGATGAAGGCGACCTGGAACTTGATGTCCTTGTTCATCTCTTTGGCACCCGCCATGAAGGCGTTCATCAAACGGTTGACTTCCGGGATCGGGAAACCGCCGACCATGCCGATGTTGCCCTTGGTGAGCGACCCGGCGATTATGCCGGACAGATAGGCTGCGTCCTGAATGTAATTGTCGAACACGGCAAGGTTCGGGTTCTTGCCGTCCGGCAGAAACGAAGAGCCGAGGAGGAACGCAACATCCGGATATTCAGCGCAGACTTCGCGCGCTTCCGCTTCAGCGCCGAAAATTTCGCCGACGATCAGTTTGACCCCAGCTTCGCAATATTCGCGCATCACGCGCGGATAGTCGGTGTTGGCGACATTTTCGGTGAAGGTGTAATCGACCTGTCCGGCAGCCTTGGCGGCCTCTGCGGCAAGATGAATGCGGCTGACCCATTGTTGCTCGACCGGCACGGTGTAGATGCCGGCCATTTTGATTGGATCAGCGGCGAGAAGCGCTGTTGGCAGAACAGACCCCAGAGCCAGTGTGGCCGTTCCGAGCATCAGATTGCGGCGAGAAATATTTAGATGACGAGTGTCCATGTGTATTCCCCTGTTTTGGTTTGACCGGTCCCGGTTCTCTTATTTTGACCAGACGGTAAAACCTTTTCACAAGGTGCACAAGGCGATGAATCGATCAAATTCTGGGCGCGCAGAGTGATTGCTGAGCGGCCCGGAAATCATTGGCAAGCATCTGGACAAAGCTGATTTTTCATACTGATATAACAGTTGAACGCGGAGGAGATTTCAGTGAAGCGAAGACGATTTGACCGGATTGGCAATGGCGGGATCGAGTTTACCGAGCTTGGCTTCGGATCTGCGCCGCTTGGCAATCTCTACAAAGCGGTTTCGGACGATGACGCGCAGGCCGTGCTGGAGGCGGCGTGGGACAACGGTTGCCGTTACTTTGACACCGCGCCGCTCTATGGTCTCGGCCTTGCCGAGACACGGTTGAATTGGTTTCTGCGCGGAAAGCCGCGCGATGCGTATGTCGTGACCACCAAGGCCGGGCGATTGCTTGAGGTTTGCCAGCCTGAAGAGCGCACAGGGATCGGCAAGTTTTTTGACACGCCAACACGGCGCGAGGTGTTTGACTATTCGTACGACGGCGTGATGCGTTCGCTTGAGGCCTCGCTGGAGCGGCTTGGACTGGACCGGGTTGATGTTCTCCTTGCGCATGATCTGTGCATCTTCACCCATGGCAGCAAGGCGGCATCTGACGCGCGGATCGAGGCGTTCATGCGCTCCGGTTACTACGCGTTATTGTCGCTGCGCGATCAGGGCGTCATCAAGGCGTTTGGCGCGGGGGTCAATGAGTGGGAGGTCTGCCAGACGCTTGCAGAGCGCGGTGATTTTGACCTGTTCCTGCTCGCCGGGCGCTACACACTTTTGGAGCAGGCATCGCTGACGAGCTTTCTGCCGCTGTGTGAAAAGCGTGGCATCGGAATCATTCTTGGCGGGCCGTATAATTCGGGCATTCTGGCGACTGGAGCCAAGGCTGGTGCCAACTACAATTACTCGGCGGCACCGGCTGATGTAATTGACCGCGTGTCGCGCATCGAAGCGGTGTGCGCCAGCCATGGCGTTGCGATGATCTGTGCAGCTTTGCAGTTTCCGCTGTTTCACCCGAGCGTCGTCTCGGTCATCCCCGGCGGGCAGAGCGTTGACGAAGTGAAACAGAACCGGGCCATTCTGGATGCTAAAATTCCGGTGGCGCTGTGGCATGATCTGAAGGCGCAAGGGCTGATCCGGCAGGACGCGCCGACGCCATGATCAAGGTTGATGCGCATCAGCATTACTGGAACCCGGCGCGGGGCGATTATCACTGGATGCCGCAGGATCATCCGGTGTTGTCGAGGGCTTACGGGCCGGGCGATCTTGCGCCGCTGATTGCGGCTGCGGGCGTTCAACGAACGGTTCTTGTGCAGGCCGCGCAGAGCGTTGAGGAGACCGAATATCTTCTCGGCATTGCCGATGCGACGCCGTCGGTGCTGGCGGTTGTCGGGTGGATAGATTTTGAAAACCGGCATCATCTGCGACACCTGCTGCGGCTTGCCAGGCATCCAAAATTTGCCGGCGTCAGGCCGATGATCCAGGATATCGCTGACGACGGCTGGATGTTGCGCGGCGATGTGCAATGGGCGTTTGCGGCGCTGGCAGATCTTGGCCTGACATTCGACGCGCTCGGCTTTCCGCGCCATCTGCGCAATTTTCACACTATATTCGAGCGCTATCCGCAGATGCGCGTGGTGGTCGATCACTGCATGAAGCCGCAGATCGCTAGTGACGGAACGGGTGATGCCGGGTTTGAACTTTGGGCAGCCGGGATGACGCGGATTGCGCAGGATACCGGCGCATGTTGCAAGCTTTCAGGGCTTGTGACGGAGGCTGGCGATAAATGGACGGTCGAGACGCTGCGGCCCTATGCGGCCCATGTACTGTCCGTGTTCGGGCCGGATCGCGTGATGTGGGGTTCGGATTGGCCGGTGTGCCTTTTGCGGGCGCAGTATGATGAGTGGCATGAGGCGGCACAGACGCTGTGCGGGCATTTGAGTGACGCAGAACAATCGATGATCTTTGGCGGCAATGCGCTGGCGTTTTACCGGCGCTGACCAAGCGCCTACATCGTCGCGCCGATTTGCCATGGCACGAACTCATTGTCGCCAAGGCCCAGCGCTTCGCTCTTGCTTTTTTTGCCGGATGCGACGGCGATGACTTCATCGAGGATGGCCTTGCCTTTGTCTACAATGGAGACGCCGCTGTCGATGATGTCGCCGCAATTGATGTCCATGTCTTCTTCGAGCACGCGGAACATTGCCGTGTTGGTCGCAAGCTTGATCGTTGGTGCGGGCTTGGAGCCGAAGGCCGAACCGCGGCCTGTCGTGAACACAACGAGCTGCGAGCCTGATGCGATCTGGCCGGTGGCAGAGACCGGATCGTAGCCGGGCGAATCCATGAACACGAAGCCGCGCGTCTTGACCTTTTCGGCGTAGAGCAACACATCAGCCAAGGCGAGCGTTCCGCCTTTTGCCGCCGCGCCGAGTGACTTTTCCAAGATCGTCGTCAGACCACCGGCCTTGTTGCCGGGAGATGGATTGTTGTCCATCGAGCCAC
>JANMQE010000797.1:0-1627 GCA_031370195.1 Phyllobacteriaceae bacterium | reverse complement strand
GGCGCAATACGCAGGCGCTTCTGCACGCCGCCGCGCTCGGTGCGGCTGGTTGCGACCCAGTAGACGACAATGAAGAGGCCAGCAGCCAGCATGCCAACAGCCATCGGGATGAGCGAGTTCGGTGTATAGGAAGCAAAAATGGCGGCCATGATGTCCATCGGTCAGAACTTGAAATTGGCCATGCGGGCCATGATGAAGTTGCCAAGGCCAAGCCAGAACGCAGCAAAGCCGAGCAGTTTCCACGTCGTGTCATATTGCGTCGCCTCGCCGTAGTAATCTGGCATGAAAATCAGCAACACGCTCATGAGCAGGCACGGCACAGCCGTCAAAATGTAAGCCGACGCCCTGCCCTCGGCAGAGATGGCGCGGATTTTGCGGCGCAGTTTTCCGCGCTCACGGATCACTTTCGACAGACCATCGAGAATCTCGCGCAAATTGCCGCCGGTGGATGTCTGGATTGAGACCGCGGTGATAAACAGCGGGAGGTCTTCCTGACCGACGCGCTCATACATGTTGGACAGCGCAGTGACCATATCTGCGCCATAAGTGATTTCGTCCGCCACCAAGCCGAATTCCGTGCCAATTGGGTCCGGCAGCTCGCGTCCGACCATGCTGAGCGCGACTGGCACGGGGTGTCCAGCCTTGAGGCCGCGTGTCATCAGGTCGAGCGCTTCAGGCAGCTGCGTTCCAAACAGCTTGTGTCGCTTCTTGCGCATGCGGCGCAAAACGAGAAATGGCAGCAACAGGCCCAAAGGCGGAAAAGCCAACAAAGCGTAGAGGTTATCACCGGTTTTGAACGCACCGTATCCGCACATGGCAATGGCTATCGCCGTCGTGATGCCAAGAAACTTCGGCATTGCCATCGTGACTCCAGACTGGATGCGCAATGTTCTGATCGACTTGAACGAAAGCCAGGCGAAACGGGCTTCATTCAATCCGCGCTCCTTGCGCAACTGCACCAGCACGTCGCGCTGGGTCATGTCTTTTGTCGAAACCTTCATGCGCCGGTTGATCGCCTCGCGCCGGTCAGCCTTTTGGGCGACCAGCAGGTACGCGGCTTCAGCAATCATGATGCCGCAAATCGCGGCTGCGGCGTAGACAAGGTAGAGGGATGAGGAGCCGCTGAACATCATCAAGCCTTCGGCAGGCCAGGTTCAAAGTAGGAACCGGGAAACTCGATGCCCATGGCCTTGAGGTGCTCAAGAAAGCGGGGGCGGATGCCGGTCGCTTCAAAGTGCCCGACGATCTTGCCGTCAGATTCTGTCGCGGTGCGCACGAATTTGTAGATTTCCTGCATCTGGATCACATCACCTTCCATGCCGGTGATCTCGGCAATCGAGGTGATCTTGCGTTTGCCGTCCGAAAGGCGCGTCAACTGCACAATAAGGCCGATGGCCGAGGATATCTGGCTGCGGATGGATTGCGCTGTCATGGGCATGCCGGTCATGCCGAGCATTTGTTCGAGACGCGAAACCGCGTCACGCGGCGTGTTGGCATGGATGGTCGCCATCGAGCCTTCATGGCCGGTGTTCATGGCTTGCAGCATGTCGAAGGCTTCTTCGCCGCGCACTTCGCCGAGGATTACGCGGTCAGGCCGCATGCGCAGCGCATTCTTGACAAGATCGCG
>JANMQE010000796.1:0-3228 GCA_031370195.1 Phyllobacteriaceae bacterium | reverse complement strand
GAACGATTGGAAAAGGCAAAGTAATGGCCGTTGACAAGCACAGCCAGGACGCGGTTGCCAAACTCTATGCCGAGTGGGTTTCGGCAGGGATGAGGCTGTCTCTGGCTGGCTTTACAGCGACCACCAAGATCATGGAGGCTGCGACGCAGTCAATGGTGTCTTCGCGGGCGAAGGCGCACGTCGGCGAGACGGCAAAGGTCGTGACCGCTGGTGCCAAGCAAGACGCCAAACCTGCAGCGGTGCCAACGCTGAAAATTGTGCCGGCGGCGGCCAAGCCTGCGCAGCCTGAACCGTCAGGGCAATTAGCGGCAGCCTCGCCGTTACAGGCCGGGACGGTGAATGCTGTTACAGACAATGATCTTAAGCAGATATCCGGAATTGGCCCGAAGCTGGAACAGATGCTGATCCGCAAGGGAATTACTTCTTTCGCCCAAATCGCCGGGCTCGGCAGCGATGATGCGGCGAAACTTGACGCTGAACTGAATTTGAATGGCCGTATCCAGCGCGATAACTGGGTGGGGCAGGCCGCAACACTGGCGGGCAAAGTTGGGGGCCAGACATGGCAAAACTGAAAGTTGACGGCAAAGAGATCGAGGTTCCCGATCACTACACGCTGTTGCAGGCTGCGGAAGCTGCTGGCGCGGAGGTGCCGCGCTTTTGCTTCCATGAGCGGCTGTCTGTGGCCGGCAATTGCCGCATGTGCCTGGTGGAAGTGAAGGGCGGACCGCCCAAGCCCCAAGCTTCATGCGCTGTCGGCGTGCGCGATTTGCGCCCCGGACCGAATGGCGAAGTGCCCGAAATGTTCACCAACACACCGATGGTCAAAAAGGCCCGCGAAGGCGTGATGGAGTTTCTGCTGATCAACCATCCGCTCGATTGCCCGATTTGCGATCAGGGCGGCGAGTGCGATTTGCAGGATCAGGCGATGGCGTTTGGCACCGATGGCACGCGCTATCAGGAAAACAAGCGCGCGGTCGAGGACAAATACATCGGACCGCTGGTCAAGACCGTAATGACGCGCTGCATCCATTGCACACGCTGCGTCCGCTTCTCGACAGAAGTGGCAGGCATTACCGAACTTGGCCTCACCGGTCGCGGCGAGGATGCGGAAATCACGACATACCTCGAACAGGCGATGACGTCTGAACTGCAAGGAAATGTGATCGACCTGTGCCCGGTTGGCGCGCTGACCGCCAAACCGACGGCATTTCAGGCCCGCCCGTGGGAATTGAGCAAGACCGAATCCATCGACGTGATGGACGCCGTCGGCTGCGCCATCCGCGTCGATGCACGCGGCCGCGAAGTCATGCGCGTGCTGCCGCGTGTCAACGAGCACGTCAATGAGGAATGGATTTCCGACAAGACCCGCTTTATCGCCGACGGCCTGCGCACCCAGCGCCTTGACAAGCCATATGTGCGCACGGGCGGCAAGCTCCAGCCTGCCTCATGGGCGGAAGCATTTGACGCCATTGCAAAAGCGGTTTCCAAGACGACAGGCGACAAGATTGGCGCGATTGCCGGTGATCTGGCGGCTGTTGAAGAGATTTATGCGCTAAAGCAATTGATGGCCGCGCTTGGCTCGTCCAACATGGATTGCCGTCAGGACGGCGCGGCGCTTGACCCGTCGCTGGGCCGCGGCTCGTACATTTTCAACGCAGGTATCGAAGGCATTGAAAATGCTGACGCCGTGCTGCTGATCGGGTCAAACCCGCGCGTTGAGGCTGCGGTTCTCAACGCCCGTATCCGCAAGGCCTGGCGCGCAAACGGCATGCCGATTGGCGTGATCGGCGAAGGCGGCGAGATGCGCTATGATTACGCGCTGCTCGGCGCAGGCACGGACACGTTGCAGGAATTGGCCGACGGCAAGGGCAAATTCTTTGCGGCTCTCGACAAGGCCGAACGGCCGCTGATCATCGTCGGGCAGGGCGCTCTTGCCCGTGCCGATGGTGTGGCTGTGCTCGGCCTTGCTGCCAAGCTCGCAACAAAGATCAACGCGGTGTCGGCTGAGTGGAACGGGTTCGCCGTGCTCCACACCGCCGCCGCACGGGTTGGCGCGCTCGATGTCGGCTTTGTTCCGGGCAAGGACGGCAAGGGCGCCGCAGAGATGGTTGGAGCGATGGACGTGCTGTTTCTCGCCGGTGCTGACGAGCTTGCAGCCACAAAGAGTGACGGCACCTTCGTCGTCTACATGGGCACGCATGGCGACAATGGCGCGCACATCGCCGACGTGATTTTGCCGGGCTCGGCCTACACCGAAAAGTCCGGAACATACGTCAACACCGAAGGCCGTGTGCAGATGACGACCCGCGCGGGGTTTGCGCCCGGCGACGCCAAGGAAGACTGGGCGATCTTGCGGGCGCTGTCGGATGTGCTTGGCAAGAAGCTGCCGTTCGACAGTCTCGTCCAGCTCCGCGCCGCGCTTTATGCAGAATACCCGCATCTTGCGGCGGTCGGCACAGTGAAGGCCGGATCACCGGATGATGTTGTCAAGGCAGCAAAGCTCGGCGGTCGCCTCAACAAAGCGCCGTTCAAGGGCGCTGTTGCTGACTTTTACCTGACCAACCCGATCGCCCGCGCGTCGGCGGTCATGGCCGAATGTTCGGCGCTCGCAAACAGCGGGTTCCGGCAGGCCGCAGAATGATCGTTGAGGGACAGAATTGATGGACGACATGGTTGCAACCTATCTGATCCCCGGGCTGATCATTCTCGGCAAATCGGTGCTGCTGTTGGTGGCGCTGCTGATTTTTGTGGCGTTCATCCTGCTTGCCGACCGCAAGATCTGGGCTGCGGTTCAATTGCGCCGTGGTCCGAATGTCGTCGGCCCGTTCGGCTTGCTTCAATCATTTGCCGACTTGTTGAAGTTCGTCTTCAAGGAACCAATCATTCCAGCTGGAGCCAACAAGGGCGTGTTCCTGCTCGCCCCGCTGGTGGCTGCCGTGCTGTCGATGGCCGCTTGGGCGGTGATTCCGGTCTCGGAAGGCTGGGCAATTGCCTCAGTCAATGTCGGCATTCTCTATGTGTTTGCGATCTCCTCTTTGGAAGTCTATGGCGTCATCATGGGCGGCTGGGCCTCCAACTCGAAGTATCCGTTCCTCGGCGCGCTGCGCTCCGCCGCTCAGATGGTGTCGTATGAAGTCTCCATCGGCTTCGTCATTGTTACCGTGCTGCTGTGCGTCGGCTCCCTCAATTTGACTGACATCGTGCTTGCACAAAAGGACGGTCTTGGCA
>JANMQE010000760.1:0-9251 GCA_031370195.1 Phyllobacteriaceae bacterium | reverse complement strand
TCTTCGATAATTGCAGTTCGATGGATTGTGGCGCTCGGTGATATGCTCAAGATGGACTGCTTTCGATAGGGACTTTTCCGGCAGACTCATTGACTATCATGGCAGTCACTTCCGCTTCAGCAACTTTCGCGCCATCCACTGACGCAACACAGGCGTATTTGGACAAATTTCCACGGCGCTTCAGTTTGGTGACCGCGATTTCCAGCCGGTCGCCGGGAACCACAGGCTTGCGGAATTTCGCATTGTCAATTGTCATGAAATAGACAATCGACGGCGTCTCGACCCCGTTCGCGATGATCGCAATCGCACCGGCGGTCTGCGCCATGGCTTCAATGATCAACACGCCCGGCATGATCGGTTGGCCGGGAAAATGGCCCTGAAAATGTGGCTCGTTGATTGTCACATTCTTGATGCCGGTCGCAGAGTTGTCGCCGTCTATGTCAATGATCTTGTCAATCAGCAGAAATGGATAGCGGTGCGGCAATATCGCCAAAAGCTTCTGGATATCAGCGCTCTGCAAGGACTTTGTAACGTCGCTCATATCATGTCTCTCATGGGCGTTTTTCCCTCTTCTCACGCACTAGATTGCGAATGACGGCAACCTCGCGGAAGAAATCCTTCATCTGCTGCGCAGGCGCGCCAGCCCAGCGCTCGCCCGCCGGAATGTTGTTCATGACACCCGATGCTGCCGCGACTTGGGCACCATCGCCGATTGTCACGTGATCTGCCACACCGACCCGTCCTCCAAGCATGACCCGATCCCCCAAGGTCACGCTGCCCGATAGGCCGCAATGACCGGTAATCACACACTGTCGTCCGATCCTGACATTGTGGGCGATCTGTACAAGATTGTCGATCTTGCTGCCTTCGCCGATAATCGTATCAGACAATGCGCCGCGGTCGATGGTTGTGTTCGCACCAATCTCGACATCGTCCTGCAAGATGACGCGACCGACATGCGGCATCTTCTCCAGACCGCGTTCACCGGGAACAAAGCCAAACCCGTCCTGCCCGATCCGCGCTCCGGAATGAACAAGGACGCGATCTCCGATAAGGGCGTTGAGAACCGTTGCGTTCGGGCCGATGACGCAATCACGGCCAATTTTGCAGCCTGCGCCAACAATCGACCCGGGTCCGATGACCGACCCGGTGCCTACTTCAGCAAACTCACCTATCAGAGCGCCCGGTTCCACGGTCACACGGGCTTCAAGCCGCGCCGAGCTTGCAACGGTTGCCGTTGCCGAGATACCGATCAGCCCGGAGAAAGACGCCGGATGGATTGTATCCGGAAACAGCTGCCTGCCTGCCTTGGCGAACAATTGCTGTGGCCGCTTGGCAACAATGACCGCGACATGTTCAGGCGCGAAGTCGCTGAGATATTCATTGCAAATCAGCGTGCACAGCGGCAAACCGGGCAGTTTTGCTGCATAGTCCCTGCCGTCGGCAAATATGAGCGAACCTTTGCTTGCCGACTCAAATGCCTTCAGGGATACGATCAGCCGGTCGGCCAATAATGGATCAACGAGCCGCTCACCACCGAGCGCCAGCACGTCGCCAGCGTTCAATGGTCCCGATGGCTTGAAAAATCCGTGCTGCATCATGAACTACTAGCTCCTCCGGACCGAGTTTCAGGCCCGGAGGGCACAGGCGTCAAGCCTTTAGAATTTGGTTGCGATGCCGAAGTTGAGGCTTTGAATCTTGTCGGTCGCCTCTTTCAACACGGGAACAGAGTAATCCACACGCAACGGACCGAAAGGCGATGCCCAAATCAAGCTCGCACCGACGGACGAGCGCCATGCCATATCTGTGTTCGTCGCATCCGTGAACGGCGAGCCGAACAGGGTGCCAACATCAGCAAACACGGCACCCTTGATGCCAATGCTTTCAGGAATGGCCGGCATCGGGAACTGCACTTCGGCTGAGGCATTCACATAGGTTGTGCCGCCAATCTGATCCGCGCCGATTGTCGGTCCAAAACCATTGAACTCGAAACCGCGAACGATATCATTGGTCCCCTTGAACAAATCTCCAACCCGAATGCCGCTTGATGCAGCCGCAGGAGCCTCTTTATCAAGCGCGTAGATATAGCCGCCACCCGCTGAAATCAGACCAACGAAGTTAAATTCTTCCGAAAGCGTATGATAGTAAGTCGCTTTCGCCGTAGTCTTCAGCCAATAGGCATCGCCGCCGAGACCGGCAAATTCCTGATTGAACCGGGCAAAAATGCCTGCGCGCGGATTGTTGGTGTCGTCAATTGTATTGAACGTCAGCTGATACGACACCGACGATTTGATCCATGTGCCAGCTGGAATGTACGACGGAAGTGCCAAGTCGGCTGTGTCCGGGCCAGCGCCATCGGTGTCAAGATCGCCGACTATGCCGTCGCCATTTGTATCGCGCTGCGAATAGTCATCCTGCGCGATGTTATACGCAACTTGCGCTGACAATTGATCCGTGATCGGCAAACCGAAGCGCACTGTGGCACCAGTCCGGTCAACCAGATAGGCATCATAGGTGTTCTGGTTCTTGAAAACATCAAACCCGGCCGCAGCGCGGTAGCCAAGGAAATAGGGTTCGGTGAAGGAGAGGTTATAAGTACGCGAATTCGCCGTGCCACCTGCCGAAACTTTTACAAATTGCCCGCGTCCAAGGAAATTGCGCTCAGTGATGCCAACTTCGAGGTTCACGCCCGAATCGAGGCCACCTGTCGAATATCCGGCACCAACCGAGAATTCACCGGTTGACTTTTCGACAACATCGACGACCAGCACAACCTGGTCAGGCTGATCACCCGGGACTGTCGAAATCTCAACGCGCTCAAAGAAATCAAGCTTCTCAAGACGGCGCTTTGCTTTCTGGATCATCACCTGATTGAAGGCGTCACCCTCGGCCAGATCAAATTCGCGACGGATCACATAGTCGCGCGTCTTGTCGTTGCCACGCACTTCAATGCGCTCGACATAGGTCTTCGGCCCCTGATCCACGGTGTAGACGATGTTGATGGTGCGATTTGCAAAATCACGGTCGCCGCGCGGCGTCACCTGACCAAAAGCATAACCTTTCGCGGCCACCTTCTCGGAGATGCCGATGATGGAGTCTTCGACATCCTTTGCGCTGTAGACCTTGCCGGCAGTTGTTTCCACGGCGCTGGCCAAATCCTCGGAGGTGATGCCCTCAACGGTGCTTTCGACAGAAATGGCGCCGAAATTGTACCGGTCACCTTCTTCGACCGAGATCGTCACCGTATATTTGTTCGTGGCCTCGTCCAATTGCGCATCGGATGAAACGACCTGGAAATCAGCGTAACCCTTGTTGAAGTAGAAGCGCCGCAGCGCCTCCTCATCAGCCTTGATGCGATCTGCGTCGTAGACGTCAGAGCGTGAAATGAATGACAGAAAGTTGGATTTCTTCGTCGAAATCACTTCGCCGAGGCGGCGGTCAGAATAGGCATTGTTGCCGACAAAATTGATCGTGGCGATCTTGGTACGGTCGCCTTCCTGAATCTCGAACACAACATTGACGCGGCCCTCGCCGAGATCAACGGTTGTCGGATTGACAACAACATCCGCGCGGCCAATGCGCCGGTATGCCTCACGAACTGTTTCCGCGTCCTGCTCAAGCGTGTTTGCATCAAGCGCGTTGCCGCCCTTCAGCTGAACCTGGTTGACCAGATTTGCGTCCTTGATCTTCTTGTTGCCGCTGAACAGAACCTGATTGATGACCTGATTTTCTGCAACTGTGATCACCAGGGTGCCGCCGGACTGGCTGATCGAAACGTCAGAGAAAAGGCCGGTCGAATAGAGGCGCTTGATCGCCTCATCCAGATCACCAGCGGAATAATTCTGACCGGCCTTGATGCCGATGTAATCGCCGATGGTTGACGATTCGACGCGCTGATTGCCGCGCACCTCGATCGAGCGGAAGGAAGCTGCCTGTGCAGCGTTTACGGACAGCACCGATGCGCAAATGGCCACGCCCAAAACCACGCGGGCGGAGATTGCAACAGCGGAGGCTGCCGACAACAGTACAATTCTACACTTCATTGGTCTTCCCAAACCTTATGCAACATGAGTCCCCACGGCTAAAAAGGCACCCGTCAGAGCCTTGTCCGTAATAGCCGGTTTTGCCATACACGCAAGCCTTACAGTTAATATCCGTTTACTTCTTTTGTTTCCGTGGCTTCCGCGCCACGCCAAACACCCGACATGGTTAACGGACTGTTAGCGCTCCATTCGCTCAGCAGGCAACAAGATCGTTGTAAAGCACGAACCCCATGAACATCAGAACCAGCGCGCCGCCGAGGCGGAACACAATGTCCTGCAATTTGGCGGAAACAGGGCGGCGCATCACGGTTTCCATGCCGTAGAGCAGCAAATGACCGCCATCGAGCGGGGGAATCGGCAAAAGATTGAGAATGCCGATGCCAATCGAAAGAAGCGCGCCCAGCTGAATGAGCCAATCAATGCCCCGCTTGGCCGCCTGCCCGGCCATTGTGGCAATCTTCACGGGGCCGCCAAGTTGGCATTTGTCCTCGCGCCCTTTAACAAGCCGGACAAGAAATTTCCCTGTCTCTGCGGCGATATACCCGGTTTCCTTGGCTGATTCCCCCAGCGCCTGCAGCGGCGTATACTGGCGCATCTCGTAGCCGCTCTGCGCCGGGCTGGTTTGTACGCCAAGCACAGCGACCTTCATCTTGTTGCCAAGCGCATCATCAATTTCGCGGGTCAGTGGCGTCGCCATGATGGTCAAGGTTTCACCCTTCCGTTCCATCACGAATGTCATTTCCTGTCCGGCTCTTGGCGCGATGTAGCGCTGCAGATCTGAAAACGACTCGACCACATTGCCGTCAATCGACTGGAACCTGTCGCCCGGCTGGAAACCGGCAGCTGCGGCGACCGAACCCGGGACGATTTCGCTGATCACCGGATTGGTGATCATGCGCCCGTTGAGCGCGAAGAAAACGGCAAAAATTGCAATCGTTAACAATATGTTGGCGATGGGCCCCGCCGCAACGGTCGCGGCGCGCTTCCACACCGGCTGCGTTTGAAACGCTGTTTTGCGTTCAACATCCGACATTGCAGACAGCGCCGCCTGATCTGGAATGCTGGCGCCGTTCTCGTCGCCGGCAAATTTGACATAGCCGCCGAGCGGAATGGCCGACAGCTTCCAGCGGGTGCCTCTCTTGTCCGTAAAGCCGATCAGCTCCGGCCCGAAGCCGACAGAAAACGCCTTCACACCAATGCCGCACCAGCGCCCGACCAGATAATGGCCCATCTCGTGCACGAACACGACCAGTGTCAGGATTGCCAGAAATGGCAGCAAAGTGCCGATGAGAATGCTGTCGGTGTTGATCAGTTTGGTGAAAGTCTCGCTCAAGGCAATATCCTTAAAATGCCGCGCAAACAGGACGCTCCGGCGGAAAAATTATGTTGGGGACAACTCAAAGCAGACCAGTTATCACATGCGCTAAGTAAAGCGCCGTTGCCGCCGCTACAAGGGCATCAACCCTGTCCATTATCCCGCCATGACCGGGAATGATTGTGCCAGAGTCTTTCACACCAAACTTCCGCTTGACCCACGATTCAAACAGATCGCCGATCTGCGACCATATTGAAACCAACAGGATAACGAGCGCCAGTGTAGCAGAGACGGGCCGTCCGGCAATTGCCGCAACTACGAGGCCAGCGATCACAGCGGCAACCGCGCCGCCAATCGCCCCCGACCAGGTTTTTCCCGGCGAGATCGCCGGTGCCATCTTTGGCCCGCCGATTGCGCGTCCGACAAAATAGGCAAAAATGTCAGTGGCCCAGACCAGCGCAAACAAGAACAGCACGGCAAGCAATCCGCCGTCGTTGTCACCGCGCAGAAACGAGAGGCTCGCTGCCGGCACGGCGGCATAGAGAATGCCCCAACCCAGCCAAGTGCTTGCCTGGCCCGCAAATTTGGCCGCAAAGCCGACAAGCGCAGCAATCAGGATCGTCGCAAAGACTATTGGCGCAGGAAGCCCTGCCAGCAGCACAGCAAACGAAACGACAAGCAGCAACTCAGACGCTTTGGCCAGAACCGTCGACGAGCCAGCGCCCGTGATACGCCGCCACTCGACGAACACGCCCGCTCCCATGACGACTGTGAGAAAGCGGAAAGGGAAGCCGCCAAACCACGTTACCACGAGAACCAGTGTGGCAAGGATTGCCGCAGACGCTATGCGTTGCTGCAGGTTTGTCAGACCGCCACTCATGAAACCCGCGCCTCAACACCGCCAAAGCGGCGCTCGCGTCGTTCAAACTCATTCAATGCTTCGATCAGCCGCTCACGGTTGAAGTCCGGCCAGAGGCAAGGCAGAAAAACGAACTCGGAATAAGCCGCCTGCCACAAGAGGAAGTTTGACAGCCGCTGCTCGCCACTGGTGCGGATCACCATGTCGGGGTCTGGAATGCCGCTTGTGTCAAGGCGGGCGGCCAGAGCTGCCGGGCCGATATCCTCAACGTTGAGGCGTCCTGCCAACACGTCAGCGACGATCTTGCGCGTCGCCCGCGCAATCTCGTCGCGGCTGCCATAATTGAACGCAATATTCAGCGTCATCGCATCATTGCCGCGCGTCAATTGCTCGGCCTCTTCCAACAGTTTCAAAATGTCCGGCTTCAGCCCGATCCGCTCGCCGATGATCCGCACCTCCACATTGGAGCGATGCAATTCGGCCAGATCGCGACGTATGAACAGCTTCAAAAGTCCAAGCAGATCAGAGACTTCGCTTGCCGGTCTCGACCAGTTCTCCGACGAGAACGCGTAGACTGTAAGGTAGCGGATGCCAAGGTCAGATGCGTTCCGCACCGTCTCGTGCAGCGCATTCATGCCCGCCTTGTGCCCTGCAGTGCGCGGCAAACCGCGCGCCTTGGCCCAGCGGCCGTTGCCGTCCATGATGATTGCCACATGGGCAGGCTTTCCGGCAGGCACTTGCATCGTCGCGTCTACCTCCCCCGCACGGGTCATGTCTTATACGTGCATGATTTCAGCTTCCTTCACATGAAGAAGCTTGTCGACCTCTGAAATTGTATCATCGGTGTGCTTCTGCACCTTGTCGTGCTGCACACGGCTGTCGTCCTGGCTGATGTCGCCGTCCTTCTCCAGCTTCTTCAATTGCTCCATCGCGTCGCGGCGCACATGGCGGGCGGCAATGCGGGCGTTTTCGCCATATTCCTTGGCAATCTTGACCAATTCCTTGCGTCGCTGCTCATTAAGCTCTGGCAGCGGGATGCGCAGCGTTGTCCCGTCGGTGATCGGGTTGAGGCCAAGGCCTGAGTCGCGGATCGCGCGCTCAACAGCGCCGACCATCGACTTGTCCCAGACGGACACGCTCAGCATCCGCGCTTCCGGCACGGTGACGTTGGCGACCTGGTTGATCGGCATTGATGAACCGTAAGCCGATACCGTGATCGGATCAAGCAGACTTGCCGAAGCGCGCCCGGTGCGCAAACCGCCAAGATCATGCTTGAAAGCGGCAATTGCCCCGTCCATGCGGCGCTTGACATCGTTCATGTCGAGAAGTTCGTTCTTGGCCATTTGTCACTCCTGCGGGCTGCTTTCCGGGTCGGATGCCAATCAAGCATCCTTCACCACGGTGCAGCGGCCCTTCCCTGTCAAAATATCGGCGAATCCGCCGGCCTCGTGAATTGAATAGACAATTATCGGAATGTGGTTCTCGCGCGCAAGAGCAACTGCCGCCGTGTCCATGACGGCAAGGCCGCGTGACAGCACTTCCTGATGGGTCAGCGTGTCGAACCGCGTGGCAGTCGGATCCTTCTTTGGATCGGCCGTGTAGATGCCATCCACTTGGGTGCCCTTGAACAGCGCGTCCGCTCCAACTTCGGCAGCACGGAGAGCGGCAGCGGAGTCTGTGGTGAAAAACGGATTGCCGGTGCCGCCCGCAAAAATCACAACTTTGCCCTGATCCATGTAGGACGTCGCCTGCCGCTGCGAGAAGCTTTCGCAGAGTTCCGGCATGGCGATGGCCGACAGCACCACGGTATCGATGCCAAGCTTGACCAGCGAGGTGCGCAGAGCCAGCGAATTGATCACCGTTGCAAGCATGCCCATGTGATCGCCGGTCACTCGGTCACCGCCCTTGGACGCGACGGCCACGCCGCGGAAAATATTGCCGCCGCCAATCACAACGCCGACTTCAACACCGAGTGCGCGGGCCTCGGCAATGTCGGATGCAATGCGGTCAACCACAGCCACATCAATGCCAAACCCCTGATCGCCCATCAGCGCCTCGCCGGAAGCCTTGAGCAGAACACGGCGGTAGAGGGGTTTGGATGTCATGACGGGTTCCGTAAGCAAGCGATTCCGCGATTTCGATACACGAAGGGCGCGGCGAAGTCACGCCGCGCCCTGTGCGCAGTATAATGGTTGGGCAATGATCGGGCCGTTCAGCCCTTGGCCGCGGCAGCCACGTCAGCAGCGAAATCCGACGTCTCTTTCACAATGCCTTCGCCAAGGGCGAAACGCACGAAGCCGGTTATTTTCGCGGGCGCACCGATCACCTTTTCGGCATCCTTGAGCGCTGCTTCCACGGTCATGTCCGGGTTCAGCACGAACGCCTGCTTCAACAGCACGACTTCCTCGTAGAACTTGCGGATGCGGCCTTCGACCATCTTTTCGATGATCGCGTCCGGCTTGCCTGATTCGCGGGCCTGCTCGGTGAAAATCGCACGTTCACGCTCGACGGCCGCCGGGTCAACTTCATCAGCCGTCAAGGCAAGCGGGTTGGTCGCGGCAACGTGCATGGCAACTTGACGAGCGAACTTGCGCGCCTCGTCATGGCCGCCGATGGTCTCGATGGCGACAAGCACGCCCATCTTGCCGAGAACGTCATTGACCACGGCATTGTGGACATAAGTGGCGACAACGCCATCTGTCACCGACAGCATGGCCGAGCGGCGGAACGACATGTTTTCGCCGATGGTGCCAACGGCATCCTTGATTGTGTCAGCAACGGACTTATCCGAACCCGGGTACATCGAGTTTGCGATTACGGTATGCGAACCATCGGTATGGATGGCAATGTTAGCTACATTGCGAACGATGTCTTGGAATGCATCATTGCGGGCTACGAAATCTGTCTCAGAGTTTACTTCAACCACGACGGCCTTGTGGCTGTCTGATGCGTAACCAACAAGACCTTCAGCTGCGGTGCGGCCGGACTTCTTCTCGGCCTTGGTGATGCCCTTGGCGCGCAACCAGTCAACCGA
>JANMQE010000714.1:0-3590 GCA_031370195.1 Phyllobacteriaceae bacterium | reverse complement strand
GTGCAGCGTCTATCGCAATCCCGCGCCATCGCGCTCGACATGGAATCAGCCACCATCGCCGCCAACGGCTTCCGCTTCCGCGTCCCTTACGGCACGCTGCTGTGCGTGTCCGACAAGCCATTGCACGGCGAGTTGAAGCTGCCCGGCATGGCCACTGATTTCTACAAGCGCCAAGTCGCCCAGCACCTGACAATCGGCATCCGCGCGCTGGAAAAGCTTGCGGCCATGCCGCAGGAAGGGCTGCATTCACGGAAGCTGCGGAGTTTCTTTGAGACGGCGTTTCAGTGAGCTGAGAGGACTGGGGCGTCAGAGGAGCGACACTTTCAGCTCTTTATTTCGTCTTCATCTTCTTCGGCGTCCGGCTTCTTCTTGGCAACTGCTGCTTCGCCACCCCAAGCGTCAAGCTGCACTTTGGCCAGATGCTCAAGCCGTTGTGCTTGGACAAGGAGCGCGCGGCGCAACCCTACACTGACGTTTCGTTCGGAAATAACCTGCGCCAGCCGTGCAATAGTCTGAGTCCGCCGCGCCAGTCTAACATCCGGATGGCTGCGGATTTCTCTCACAGCGGCATCGACAATTTCTATGCGAACTGGGACCGGAACGCTGATTGTGGTTTCGGCGGGGGCGGGGTCTTTCTCATTCAAAATCGCCTTGAACTGGCTGCGTGCGATGCATTTTTCAAACACGGCAAGCTCAAGGGCATTTAGGTCTCGCTTCGCGTCAGCGAACAGCGGGTTTGCACGGCGCCCCTCGCCATGCTTTTCCGTTTTCTTTATGCCATTGTGCTTTACGAGCGGATACATCTCGACAGCGAACACCTCGAACGGGTCCAGAACAGACATCGCGACCGCGTCCGTCCGCTGGTTTGTGAGATGTCGACCGATCCGGCTGCTTAAACCTTCGAACGTCTGGCCGACATAAATCGGCTCGCCATCATAGTCGAAAAATGCATACACGCCGCATGTGAATGACCCGACGGCAAGGTCCGTGCCGGGATACCTCAGCTCATACGCCACCTTCAGTGATGCGCGGAGTTTCTTGGTCTCTATGCTGAGTTCGGGCCTCAATATCTTTGCCATCAAATCACTCGGCAGCAATCAACACGGTGCGAAAGGGCATGGTGATATCGTGTAGCAAGTGCGTCGCCAAATGCTTCACCACAGGAACTGCCAGCCCATCGCCCATCAAATGATAGGCTTCGTTATATTTTTCGGGCAGGATGTAACTGTCCTTCAACCCCATGAGCCGAGCCGCTTCGCGGGCGGACAGCAGTCGGGTACGTACACTTGCGCCATTCACCTCAATGATGATCTGGCGGCTCGATCCACCTCCCGGTGTTCTGAGGCAGCCCGCAACGTCATCGAACCGCAATTCCGCCCTTTGATTGCGCACGCCACCCTCTTCGCGGGTGCGCTTGTAAATGGCCCCAACCACCAGCTTGCCTCGCGTCTTGGCTGCTTCAAGCTTGGCCAGATTTCTGTCCGACATCATCCCAATCAAGCGCGCCGTTTCATGCGGCTTGTGCCAGTTAACATCACTGGGCGCTGCCTCTACGAGGTCTACTAAACGTAAGGAATGCATTGCTGGCGATGGCAACTGCCACCAAATCCAATCCCGTTTCAAATCGGGCGGCAAATTCTGCCAAGCGCGATTCAGCGTTATAGGAGTCCATTGCGCCTGAGGTGTCTCGCCAGACAATCCTTCTCGGGCACCAGATTCGTCTTTCACCGCAACGATGAAAAGCCTTGCGCGCGACTGGGGCAGAAACAACGCTGCATCAATGACCATCGCGCCATACCGATAGCCCAAGAGCTTCAAAGCCCTGCAGAGTTCAGAAAAGTCCTTGCCCTTGTTGGATGTCAGCGCACCAACCACATTCTCAAGAACAAGAACGCCAGGCGCGCGGCCTTCAAGCTTTAAGCGTTGGATAACGTCCCAAAATCCCCAAAACGCTCCGGACCGCTCGCCATTCAACCCCTTGCCGTTCCCGGCAAGCGACAAGTCCTGACAAGGGAAAGACGCCCATGCCAAATCTGCCAGACCTGGCAGCTTTGTAACTTGGAGGTCGTGAATATCGCCCTCAACCATTTCTTTGCCGCCCCAGTTCGTGCGGTAGCTGGTTGCTTTCTTTGAATCAAATTCATTTGCAAAAAGGCATTGCCAGCCGTCGCCCAGCCCGGCTCTCGCCATGCCACCGCCTGCAAAAAACTCATAAAATGTTGGCTTGGCCATGCGTGATTCATCCCGTTGGGTGCGAGACTACAGTTGCTGTTTCGTTCTGTCCATCACCCCGACGCCTTGGTAGGCAGTAAATGCAAACTTCCGCCCTACCCCCGCCGCAATTTTCGCTTCGATAGCCTCACCCGTTTCCGGAGCTTGTTGATGCAAATTCTCAGACTGATCCTGCTGTTTGCAGGCGCGCTCGTTCTTGTGCTGGTAATTGCAGGTCATCTAAACACACTTCATCCGGCATTTGATTCCATGGGCCATTTCCGCCTGCATATCGCTGTTATCGGCATCGCGCTCGACTTGCTGCTTCTCACATCCAAGAGCCTGCTCGGCGGCTCGGCTTTGCTGATTGTGTCGTGCCTTTCGCTGTTCACAACGGTTTGGCCGGCACTGGGCACAGGCAAGGCGCAGGCCGCAGGTGACGCAACGGCCACTTACCGCCTGTTGCAAGCCAATCTTCGTTTCGACAACCAGACCCCCGAAGAATTCATCCGCCTGCTCGGCGAAACCAAGCCGGATATCGCAACCATCGAGGAAATCCCCGACATGTGGGTGCAGCGGCTGAAGACTGTTTCGGCCATGTATCCGCATCAGCTGATTTGCCCCGGGCGCGACCGTATCGGCGGCGTCGCCATCATCTCGCGCCGACCCTTCACGCCGGGCGGCCTTTCCTATTGCGATGGCGATGGCGCAGTTGCTGTCCAGTCCGTTGATATCAGCGGCCAGTCAGTGACCATCGCCGCCATGCATCTGGAGTGGCCATGGCCGAAAATGCAGCCACAGCAGTTGGTCTGGCTAGAGCCGGTGTTTCAAGGCATCAAGGATGCAGGGAAGCCAATCCTGATCGGTGGCGACATGAATGCCACGCCGTGGAGTGCGGCCGTGGCAAACATTGCCGACAAGACCAACACACGCGTGTTGCCGCAAGTGTGGGGCACATGGATGCTGCAAGGCTACCCAAAAAGTCTCGCCCCTTGGGTGGGGCTGCCCATCGACAACATACTTTTCAGCAATGGCATCACGCTGCAATCGGCCACCACACAGCGCGCCATCGGCTCGGATCACCGGCCGATTTTGATCGAGTTTACGTTGGAACCATCTGACGCACCTGAGCCCGAAAGCGCAGACATCCTCCCGTCCTGAGCCACAACTGCGCTGCCACTTGAAGCAGGCACCTTCGGACCCTGCGTCGACAATATACTCTCAATTGTCCGTCTCCAGATACACCTGCACCACATCCAACCCGCATGAGAGCGCCGTGGCATTGTTGCAGCGCCAGGCTGCGTGCGCCAGAAATGTCGTTGCCGCCGGAACCTGTGTTCCGACCGTGCCGGACAATGTGCCGCTCGCCACGGTGTTGT
>JANMQE010000709.1:0-1842 GCA_031370195.1 Phyllobacteriaceae bacterium | reverse complement strand
ATGTCCGACGCTGCACAAGCGAAAGAGCTTTTGCAGAAGATGCTTGATGAATGGAAGTCTGGCACCAGTCTGGGCGAACTAAAGAAGCGTCATCCGCCTGTTTATTTTACGGAGGACCTGTGGCGTAACGGGGCCAAGCTCAATGAGTACGTGATGACAGAGGGAAGCGAAGTCTTGGGCAGTAACATTCGCTTTCAGGTCAATTTGAAGTGCACCAATAAAGGAGGCAAGGCGATTGAAAGGCCGGTTCGTTACATCGTCACCACTCAGCCTGCATTAACGATCGTTCGAGAAGAAGGATGAAAGCACAGAACATGAAAAGACTATCCAAGCAATTTTGTCATGCCCTCGTTTTCGGCTGCGTCTTGATTCCGATCCGAGTTTGCCTCGGTCAAGAATCGAGTAACGGCACTAGACCGACTCCATTGACTCGCCCTGAGTTAAAGCAACTTATCGAGGATGTAAAGGTACGGGTGCCACGCATACCGCTCCCTGAGCTAACGGCTGTGGATCGCGAAAAACTAGGGGACCAAGTGGATAGCTATGAAAGCAGGATCAGGCATCACTACCTTAACGGAATCGAGCCGAACCGCAGTGTTGCGGTACCGCAAACGGCACCTTCGGCTAGTGGCGTTCGAAGTGGACAGCCAGCCATTACTTCACGAGAACAAGATCCTGCTTACTCGTTGGACAACGCGTTCAAAGTCGAGCTATTTTGGATTGTTTCGCGGGTCAACAACTGCCAATACTGCATAGGTCATCAGGAGACCAAACTGCTGGGGGCCGGCCGTTTGGAAGATCAGATTGCTGCGTTGGACGGTGATTGGTCAGAGATGGAACCCGCGAAACAACTTGCTTTTGCTTTTGCTCGCAAGTTCACATACCAACCGCACCTGCTTTCCGAGGACGACGTCGTTGGATTGAAAGCCCACTATTCGGATAATCAGATTCTGGAAATGATCTTTTCTATGTCGGGGAACAACTCCATCAATCGCTGGAAGGAAGGCATTGGTGTTCCGCAGCGCAAGGAGGAAGGTGGATACTCGCGGCTTGCAACCTTTGCCCAAAATGGACAGACTGCATCGGAGTTTGATCCTAACTTGCCCCGCGGCACATACCTGACTCCGACCTCATCGGCTTTTTCAAAGAAAGTCTCCAAGGTTGCTGTTTTTTCGTTGGACGAAAAGAGCGGCGAGCCAACGTGCGTTACTCAGAGCAAGCGACCACCGCTTGAGTCGCGAGACTATGTCGAGAAAATGCTGTCGGATTGCCGAACGCGCAAGTCGCGGCTTGGTTTGGTGGATGAGGCTCAAGCTCGACGGGACATACCGGGTTGCGCCTCAACGGAGGGAGCGTTACCGACTTGGGTGCGATTGATCGCGAATTTCCCAAAGGCTGGGGCGAGTCGATTCGAGAGCATTCGGGCCGCAGAGGAGAAAGGGGATTTATCGCCCCTGTTCAAGGCCCAGTTAAGTTGGATTTTGGCGAGGCAAGATCGGGCTTGGTACGCTCTCGGGCTTGCTCGGTCTCAACTGCAAGGTCTGGGGCAAACGGAGGAACAGATCTTTTCGCTGGATGGCGACTGGTCTCAGTTTTCGCTCCGCGACCAAGCACTTTTTCAGCTTGCGAGGCAGCTAGCAACTTCTCCCGTAGTGTTATCGGACGAGGTAGTGAAGAGGGGGGGTGCTTTGGCGGGACCTCGTGATGTGGTTCAGACGATTAGTTATACGACCTCTAGGGCGTCGTTCAATCGACTAACGGAAGCGGCTGGGTTGCCGTTGTAGGGATGGTAAATTTGGCCCGTTGAGTGGTTGAGGGAGGTTCTCCCTCAGGTTTGCTATG
>JANMQE010000690.1:0-2123 GCA_031370195.1 Phyllobacteriaceae bacterium | reverse complement strand
GCGCCGGAGGTTTGCTGGCCCTGCACCATGTCCATCGCCTTGATGAGATGCTCGGGACCGGCTGCATAGCCGATGCGCCAGCCGGTCATGGCGTAGGCTTTGGAGACGCCGTTCATGGTGAGCGTGCGCTCATAAAGCGACGGCTCGACCTGCGCCGGGGTGACGAACTGGAAGTCGCCGTAGACGAGATGCTCGTACATGTCGTCGGTGAGGATCCAGACATGCGGATGGCGCACGAGCACGTCGGTCAGCGCCTTCATCTCGGCATGGCTGTAGGCCGCGCCCGACGGGTTGGACGGCGAGTTGAGGATGACCCACTTGGTCTTGGGCGTAATCGCGCGATCAAGGTCTTCGGCTTGCAGCTTGAAATTTTTCTCAAGCGTCGTGGCGACGAAAACCGGCGTGCCGTAGTTGAGGGCGACCATCTCCGGATACGAGACCCAGTATGGCGCCGGGATGACGACTTCATCGCCGGGGTTCAGCGTGGCGAGCAGCGCATTGTAGAGCACCTGCTTGCCGCCGGTGCCGACGATGGTCTGGCTCGCGTTGTAGTCGAGGCCGTTCTCACGGCTAAACTTGGCGGCAATCGCCTCGCGCAGCTGCGGAATGCCCGAAACCGGCGGATATTTGGTCTCGCCGCGGCGGATGGCGGCGATGGCGGCTTCCTTGATGTTGTCGGGCGTGTCGAAATCCGGCTCGCCGACCGACAGCGAGATGATGTCCTTGCCTTGGGCTTTCAGGTCGCGCGCTTTCTGCGTGATGACGATGGTGGCGGAAGGCTTTACGCGCGAAAGGACATCAGCAAGAAAGGCCATGGCGGGGGACTCCGTTGGGGCAGGAATTGCGCCGTCCCTATCGCGCAGGCAGCGTCAATTCGCAAGGCAAAATCCGGCAAAACGCTGACGAAATGAACATGCTTAACGAAATCTTGAAGCTATCGGGCGCATTTTATCGAAATTCGCACGAGGTTTGAGATGTCCGACGCTACGCTCTCCCGCATGGTCGCATTCAACGACGGCACGCACGGCGCGCTGTTTGGCTCCTGGCAATTGAAGAGCGCGTTTCAGCCGATCTTCACGCTTGCGTCCGGCCATGCCGAAATCGCCGGGTTCGAGGCGCTGATCCGCCCGTTCCTCGCCGGTCGCGCGGCTTCGCCTGCAACCCTGTTCCGCACGGTCAAAGGCGGCGAGCGGAGCGCTTTGGAAACGATAATGCGCGATCTGCACATGAAGAACGCGACAACATTGCCGGTGAACGGCGCGCTGCTGTTCATCAACATTGACCCGTCAGCATTCTCGGACCTGCTGGAGATTTCTCAAGCGCTGGCCTCAGTCAGGCGGCAATGGGCGAAGACTGGCAATGCTACGCGGCGGCTGGTGTGCGAAATCACGGAAGGCAAGGCCAATTCTCCGACGCTGCTATTCTCCCTTGCCGACACCATCCGCGCCAACGGCTTCCAGCTGGCGATTGACGATTATGGTGCCAAGGAGTCCGATGCCGCGCGCCTCTCGCGGCTGCGGCCGGACATCGTCAAACTCGATGGCCGTTGGATCACGCGGCTGATGGAGACCAGCGCGGGCTACGGCCACGCCAAGGACATGGTGAAGCGCTTTGCCGGTCTGGGCATTGAAACCGTGTTCGAAGGCATCGAGGAGCTGCAACAGCTGGAGCTCAGCGAAGCTGCGGGCGCGACCTACGTTCAGGGCTTTGCCCTTGCCCGGCCCGAGATCGCGCCGACCGGCTTTGCCCGCTTCATTGCGCCCGTAGTTCCGCAAAGCGCACGCGACGCGCTGATCGAAGCGGTCCGGCATCAAGCGGCGCAAGTTGACCTCGCCGTCGGCTACGGCCACCGAGCCGCCTGAGAGTCATGCTCTGATACGTAACGCACGTGAATGGGGCCGTTCACAAACTTTCATTTGTGTTCTGAAGCGCGCTCGAACAGCGTGCGAAACCCTCACGAAAGGCGCGCCAAATGCTCACCCTCTATTCCATGCCAAGCTCCGGCAACTCCTACAAGGTGCGGCTGCTGCTGGCCAAGCTTAGCCTCCCGTTCAAGCATATCGCCGCCGAATATGGCTCGGGTGTCACGACGTCAGAAGCGTTTCGCAAGCTGAACCCGAATG
>JANMQE010000677.1:0-1794 GCA_031370195.1 Phyllobacteriaceae bacterium | reverse complement strand
TCGCAAGGTAACACGCCCCCCGTAGGATACTTCCACAAGAACTGAATGCCATGATGGGCGAGTTCCGAGCCAATGACGCCGAACAAACGATTGATGAATTGCGCCGGCAGTACAATGAACTGGCCGAGCTGGCTGGCTCTTTGGCACACGAAATAAAGAATCCGCTTTCGGTTATTCACATGAATGCGGATTTACTCTGTGAGGAGCTTGAGGAAAGTCAATGGCCTGGTCAGCGGCGTGCAATTTCCAAAGTCGATATGATTCGGCAACAGTGCAACCGGCTCGATAACTTGCTGCGAGACTTTCTTCGGTTTGCCAGAATGCGAGATCTGGAAATGACACCTGGGTCTCTTAACGATCAAATTGAATCGGTGTTGCTTTTGTATCAAGCTCAAGCGGATCGATCCCTCATACGGCTGCAGAAGTACCTCGATCCGAATCTTCCCCTCATCAAGTTGCATAGCGATTCCTTGCAAGCCGCGCTGCTCAATCTTGTCAAGAATGCGATGGAGGCCATGCCGGATGGTGGCGAGTTGCTTGTTCGGACATATAACGTGCCGGGTGGGGTTGCTATGGACATGATCGATACGGGGTGTGGCATGGACGAGATCACGGCCATGCGAATGTTTGAACCGTTTTACTCGACCAAACATGGAGGGTCTGGGCTTGGGTTGCCGACGGCTCGCAAAATCATCGAGGCGCATGGAGGTCGCATCGCGGTTCAAAGCGAAGTAGGCCGCGGCACGAAGTTCATGTTGGAATTCCCAACGCCGATCCGATTGGGAATTTGACACGCTACGTAGGCCCGTTCGCTCCGCGACGGGCGGTCAGCGTAGTCGGAACTGCACATCCTGTACCCTACATTCGCCGCAGACAGACTTGCGAATAGCCGCATCTAGACATGCCCGCCTACCTTTTTCAAACATGCAGCGAATTCAGCCAACAACAAAGCAGCCCGCGGCGGCGTTTTGGCCGCGTGTGAACTTGCGATGGCGATTGGCTGCGGATTCCTTGAGGCTTTTGGGGGAGCCGGCGGCACCGCCGCGACCGAAGTACTTTTGGAAACCCCAGACCAAGTCGACCCACATCCGACCGTCGATCCCGATCCGTTTCAAGATGGGGTCTAGATCGGCTGGGATGTCGGCTTTTTGAACGCTGCCGCGTTGGCGTCCGGTCCAGTCGAGCAGTTTCAAGTAATCTAGTAGCTTCAAGGATAGAAAGCCTTTGTCGCTTGCGCGTACGCCAGTCTTGCTGGCTTGCGGGCCGACGTTGGCGCGTTCGTTGATGGTCAGGGGGGACAGCCAAGCGTCTCGCAGGATGGAGGGACCGCGGCGTTTCTTGGCGGCTGCGTTTCTTTTTCGGAGTTGGTCGGGGGATGAAGTTCGCAGGATGCGGCCGGCCTCGGACGTCTCGATGGCAACTAGATCGGCGGCGGCCGAGGGGATGGTGGCTCCGTGGATGGCTTGGATACGATCGTAGGCTGACGTGTGGAGCGATTCCTCGGGGGTTTCTGCCATAGCGGCCCGGATGGGGTTTAGGTCCACGTACATACTGCAAGCTAATAGGCCTGCTTCGTCGGTAATGGATTGTGCTTTGAAGCGGCCTTCCCAGAAGTGGCCAGTGGCTTCGTCTTGTTTATTGGCCAGTCGAGCGATGGGTTCGCAGAGGGCTTTCATGAACCAGGAGGGGTTGGAGAGGCGGGTGCGAATCGATTGGATGCGTTCGGGGTTATTGGCGAGCGTTTCGACATCGTTGGTGGTGGGTTCGGCTAGTTGTTCATCGATACGGCGGCCG
>JANMQE010000671.1:0-2592 GCA_031370195.1 Phyllobacteriaceae bacterium | reverse complement strand
CGCATGCATCGCGCTTCCTGTCGGTGGCGCAGCCGGCGCTGAGCCGGCAGGTGCGCACGCTCGAAGTGGAGTTGCGCCAGGCGCTGTTCGAACGCAACGGCCGCGGCGTCACGCTCACCGAAGCCGGCAAGCGCCTGCTGGCGCACAGCCGCGGCTTGCTGATGCAGGTCGAGCGCGCGCGGCTCGACCTGGAGACGCACCGCGGCGCACCGACCGGACGGTTGGTGATCGGGCTGCCGCCCAGTGTCGGCCGCACCCTCACCGGGCCGCTGGTGCGCGCTTACCGGCAGCGGTTTCCGAACGCCTCGTTGAGCATCGTCGAAGGCCTGTCTACCTACGTGCTGGAGTGGCTGGCGATCGGGCGGGTTGACTGCGCGCTGGTCTACAACGCGGTGCCTTCGGCCGAGGTCGATCTGCTGCCCGTTTTGGAAGAACGGCTCTACCTGGTGTCGGCACGCCCCAAGGCCAAGGGCGCGAAGTTGGTCGGCACGCCGATCGGCCTGGCCGAGGTGGCCGGGCACGCCTTGGTGATCCCGAGCCGGCCGCACGCGATGCGCATGCTGCTGGAGAGCGAACTTGCCAATGTCGGCTGCAAGGCGCGCGTGGCGCTCGAGATCGAAAGCGTGCCGGCCATGCTCGACCTGGTGCAGCACGACGCCGTCCATGCCGTGCTGTCGCTCAACGCGATCGAGTCGAGCGCGAATGCCGGCGCGCTGCAGGTGCGACCGATCATCCGCCCGAAGTTGACGGCGCGGCTGTGGATCGCCACGTCAGCCCAGCGCCCGCGCGGGCCGCTGATCGACGAAGCGACTCAGCTGTTGAAGGAGCTCGTCGTGGAGCAGTGGACTTGAGGCGGTTCGCATCTCAGTCGCGGGCATCGAGCCCGCTCCTTCGCCGATCGCTTCGCTGGTCGATCCCCCCGGGGCACGAAAGGACGACTTCGTGGACCATGCGGGGCCCCTCGCCCTTCCCTTTCGCGCTCTACCGCGCCGCCCACAACATGCCGCGGCGCAATATCTCTTTCATCTGCGGCACCTCGAACTCCCGGGCCACGTGGCCCAGTGCGCTGTAGAACACGCGGCCTTCACCGTGCCGGTGTTTCCACACCACCGGCATCACCACGCCCTGGGTCCACGGCGCGTGTTCTCCCGAGAAGGTGGTGGTGGCCAGCACATCGATGCTCGGGTCCACATGCATGTAGTACTGCTCGGAGCGGTAGTCAAAATCGCCGATGCCGAGCATCACCGAGTCATCCGGCCGCGTGACGTTGACGCGGAAGTCGATCACGTTGCCCGGGTGCGCGACCCATTGGCCGCCGCACATGAACTGGTAGTCGACCGACTCGCGGAACGCATCGCACATGCCGCCGTGAAAACCGGCCAGGCCCACGCCGCCACGCACCGCGGCGGTGAGGTTGGTGGCTTCGGCCTTTTCTATCTTGCTCATCGTGAAGATCGGCACGATCAGGCTCAGCTCGCTCAAGGCCGGGTCGGCGAAGGCCTGCGTGGTGGTCTCGATCCGCACGTCGAAGCCCTCGTCTCGCAGCATGGAAGCGACGATCGCAGCCCCTTGCTCGGGTTCGTGGCCGGCCCAGCCGCCCCAGACGATCATTGCCTTGCGTTGGTTCATGGTGTCTCCGTTGCCTTGGGTTGAATTCAGTCGAGCGTGCCGGGCGCCAGGTCCATCGGCAGCATCGCGGGCCGTTCGGGTCGGGTCTGGATGTCGATGACGCTGCCGGTCGCACCGGCCTGCTCGACCGCCTGCATCACTTCGAGCACATGCAGCGCCAGATCGCCGCTGGCGCGGTGCGGGCGATTCGCAGCAATCGCGTGCGCCATGTCGGCCACACCGATGATGCGGAAGTTGCCGTTCGCGTACGGGTGCAGTGTGTCCACGCCCTTCCAGTCACCTCCCCCCTGGGCAAGTTCGATCTGGCCGCCGAAACGGTTCGGGTCGGGCACCTGCATCGCGCCTTCGGTGCCATACAACTCGATGTGCGTGTGGCGATGCCGCGGCACGTCGAAGCTCATCACGATCGTCACTACCGCGCCGCTGGCAAAACTCAGCAACCCGGCCACGTGGGTCGGCACCTCGACGTGGATCGTCTGGCCTTTCAGCGGCTCGCTGGTGATCGGCCGCTGGTCGCGCGGCCGCGCGGTGGCCCCGGCCACGCGCGCCACCGGCCCGAGCAGGTTGACCAGCATGGTGATGTAGTAAGGCCCCATGTCGAGCATCGGCCCGCCGCCTTTGCCGTAATAGAAGGCCGGGTTCGGGTGCCAGCGCTCGTGCCCCGGGCACATGAAGAAGGCGCTGCCGGCCACCGGTTGGCCGATGGCACCTTCATCGATCAGCTTGCGGCAGGTCTGGTGCGCGCCGCCCAGAAAGGTGTCGGGCGCGCAGCCCACGCGCAAGCCCAGTTCGCGCCCGCGCGCGACCAGGCGCTGGCCTTCGGACAGCACGATGCCGAGCGGCTTTTCCGAGTGCACGTGCTTGCCGGCGTTCAATGCGCGCAAGCCGACTTCGACATGCGATTGCGGCGTGGTGAGGTTGACGACGATCTGGATCGAAGGGTCGGCGAGCATGGCGTCGATG
>JANMQE010000658.1:0-3670 GCA_031370195.1 Phyllobacteriaceae bacterium | reverse complement strand
TTGCCACCGGTGTTTTCCATCGTCGCGGTCCAGCGCAGCGGTGCTGTAAACGTCAGACCGCCCTTGATCTTGAAGTAGGCTTCTGAAGTGCCGGTGGCGGTTGCGATTCTGTTGTCGGCGAACAGCAGCGCCAGCTCGTCCGGCTCGCCGTTGATCGACATGTCCTCGACGATCCGGCTCGCGCCCTCCATCATCCTTGTGTAGTAAACGCGCAAGCCATCATGGCCGCGCACAATTTCATTGTTCATTGCGGTGAAGCGGATCGCAGGGCTTACCTCCTTGAGAAGCGCCTCAGCATCCTTTTTGTTGACGGCCTCGACGGCGCGGTCCTTCATGGCGCGCAGTTCCGTGTGGATGCTCTCGAGATTTGCCGCGCTGTCCTGCGCCCGCGCGGAACCCATCAATGAAACGGCAAAAAACAACGCCGCAATTGCCAGCCGAATCACCATGAGTGTTCCCCCGCCCTTGATCTGGATGTGCGATTAACACTCATTTCGGGTTGTGGCGCAAGCCGGTCAGCGTAAGTGTCGATAGACCAGACAGGGCTCGTCATGGGGCGTTTTGGCGTGCAAGTCGCGGACAGCACCCAGCCGTTCGGCAAGGCGGATGGAGCGGGCATTGTCCGGGTCGATGTAGCTGACGAGAGTTTGCATGCCGAGCGTCGCGAAGGCAAAATCCCTCGCCATACGGGTGGCCTCCAAGGCGTAGCCTTTGCCTTCGAATGCTTCGAACAGAATCCAGCCAAGTTCCACCTCCGGGTAGTCGCTGGGCAAGTTCAGTCCCGCCTGTCCGGCAAACTCGCCAGCCGCGCGCTCTTCGATCGCCCAAGTGCCGAAGCCGAGCAGCGACCATTGTCCGGCGTCGTAGCATAAGTCGCGCCAGACCTTGTCGCGGGTTTGCTGTCCGCCGACATAGACTGTGCGCGGCGTCTGGTAAAACTCGATCAGCCGGTCAAAATCGCTGGCGCGGTAGGGCCGTAGAGCCACGCGCTCACCGGTGAGGGTCGGGGCAATCGGGTTGAACGAAACCATTTTTGCCCCGTCCCTTGCTAGCCGAGTTTGGCCTCAAGCGTCACATTGATCGCGCCGAGCGCCTGGGATACCGGGCACTCCGCTTTGGCCTTTGCCGCCAACTCCTGGAATTTTTCATCCGCAATGCCGGGCACATCAGCTGTCAGCGACAGGGCGCTGCCGGTTATGCCTTTGCCGGGGATGAGTTCAACGGTGGCCGTTACCTCGAGCTTGGCCGCTGGTGTGCCGTTTTCGGCGAGAAAGTGTGAAAGCTGCATGGCAAAGCAACCGGCGTGCGCCGCGCCGAGCAATTCTTCCGGGTTGGTGCCAGATTTGCCGCTTTCATCGACGAAGCGGGCGTTAAAGGAATAGGGGAGTGCGGCCAAGGCACCGCTTTGGGAAGTGAGTGAGCCTGCGCCGGATTTCAGATCTCCGGACCATATGGCAGTTGCGTGGCGTTTCATGGGTGTCTCCTGATTGGATTGGTTTCATGGTCCAAAGCGCAATGCCCTGTAAACCAACGGTGCGACGGCAACATGGCGTTTTTCATAACCACGTCAACGGCGTCTTTAGGTGAACACGCAAACTTCACCTGATTGTGTGGAAGCGTGATTTCACTGTGGACCTTGCGTGCATTAGTGTCGGCTCGAAATCAATGGAGACTTTCATGCTCAAGACCAAACTTGCCGCCGCCCTCCTCCTCGCAACGCCGCTTATGACAACCACGCCATCATTTGCGGAAACCGCAGTGTTTGCCGGCGGCTGTTTCTGGTGCGTTGAAAGTGACATGGACAGTGTCAAAGGCGTAACATCAACGACTTCAGGCTATGCGGGCGGCACCAAGAAGAACCCGAGCTACGAAAGTCACTCCGGATATACTGAGGCTGTAAAGGTCGAGTTCAATCCGGCGGTCGTCTCCTACGAAAGCCTCGTTTCGACCTTTTTGCGCACCATTGACGTCACTGATGCTGGCGGGCAATTCTGTGACCGCGGTCCGTCCTACGTCTCGGCAGTGTTCCCGATTGGCGATGCGCAGACGGCCGCAGCCAAAAAGGCCTTCGCGGAAGCGGAAAAGGCGCTGGGCAAGAATATTGTCACACCCGTGATCGGGTTCACGACATTTGGCAATGCGGAAGACTATCACCAGAACTATTATCTGGGCAGCGACAGCACACTGACCCGCTTTGGCTACATCAAGCAGTCAGAGGCCTACAAGCGCTACCGCAAAGGCTGCGGCCGTGATGCGCAGGTCAAATCAGTCTGGGGCAACATGGCCTACGAGGGCGTCGCCGCGCACTGACCAACTTTCAAATTGCCTCACCCCTTAACAGCTTTGGCGCGCCGGGGACGATGCCGGACGCCTGCTGGATGAAGAACTCCTTCAGGCGCGGCATGCGGTCTACCAATCCCAGTCCGATGTCGCGGACAAAGCGCAGCGGGGCGATGTCGTTGGAGAACATGCGGTTCAAGACGTCGGTGGTGATGCCGGTGCGCACCGTGTCAAACCGGCGCCATTCCTGATAGCGCTCAAGAACGTCCAGCTGGCCGATGTCCTGGCCCAATCTGAGCGCATCAACGACGGTTTCTGCCAGTGCGGCAACGTCGCGGAAGCCGAGGTTGAGGCCCTGGCCGGAGATGGGATGAATGCCGTGGGCGGCATCGCCAATCAGCGCCAGACGCGGCTTGATAAACTCGCGCGCCAGCGTCAAGCCCAGCGGGAATGCTTTCGGCTTGGAGTCGACCTTGATTTCGCCAAGCCTGTAGCCGAACCGGCGCTCAAGCTCTGTATCGAAGACCAGCGGGTCGGAGGCAACCAGACGGTCCGCCTCGACGGTGCGCTCGGTCCATACCAATGATGAGCGATTGCCCTTCAGCGGCAGGATGGCGAACGGGCCGCCTGGCATGAAATGCTCTTCAGCGCGGCCATTATGCGGGCGCTCGTGCGCCACTTCGACCACGATGCCGGATTGGCCGTAGTCGAAATGCACCACCTTGATGCCCGCCATGTCGCGCAGCTTGGACTTTACGCCATCGGCGGCGACCAACAGTTTGGTGGACACTTCATCACCATTGGCCAATGTCACGTTCATGGCTGCATGTCGGTTGTGAATGGCGGTTGCCGCCAAGCCGTCGGTGATCGAAATGCCGAGTTCGTTTGCCTTGCGGCGGAGCGCGCGGTTCATCGCGACGTTTGGCACCATGTAGGCGAACGCCTCATCCGCAGCGCGGTCGCGTTCGAACGTCAGGAACACCGGTCGCACAGGATCATCGGCGCGCGAGTCTGTGACGATCATGTCACCCATCACCTGCGCGTCCGGCTCAATCTCGACCCAAACCCCGAGCTGGCGCAGCATGCGCACGGCGGCAGCGGCTATTGCGGACGAGCGACTGTCTTTCTCCCAGATGCCGGCAGGAGCTGCATCAACAACCCTGATTGACAGATGTGGTGCCGCTGACTTGATCGCCACCGCGCAGGACATGCCGACATAGGCGGCCCCGGCGATGAGTATATCTACATTTTCGTTCGGCATGAGCCGGTTCCTTGCTACAGGTTTGCCTTGACTTGCATTGACTTGACTTGACTTGGCGCGGCATTGGCGGTCAACAATTGACGCCAACGTCAATCGGGTGCCGGTCATGTCGCAAGCTTTCTCAACGCT
>JANMQE010000578.1:0-1963 GCA_031370195.1 Phyllobacteriaceae bacterium | reverse complement strand
GCCATCGGGTGCGCGCGCGACGCAGTTTGCGGACCGTTCGGCTGTTCTCTCGACTCACCGCATCTGGCTGCGTCACCGCGACGACGTGAAGCCCGGGCAAAGGCTGCGGCGCGGAGTGCGAAGCTACAAGGTTGATCAGGCCGACGATGCGGACGGCACGCGGCGCTATCTCATTATCAGGGCGACGGAGGTTTTCGCATGAAACTGTCGATGAATTTGACACTGGACGGGCTGGTGAACGCATTGCGCTGGCAAGGGTTGGTGATGGCGCAGACCAAGCCGGGCAAAGTGGCGCGGGACGACGGCTTTGTGCCGGTTGGCGCGGCGGCAGCGCGGGTTGTTGCCAAGGCTGGCAAAGGAGCAATGGGCGATGGCGTCTGACACGCAGACCTTGCAGCAGGCGGTGTTCAGCCATCTGGCTGCGGACACGGCACTGGCCGCGCTTCTGGGCGGTGCGAAAGTGCATGACCGGCCGCCCGATGGCGCGGTGATGCCCTATGTGACCCTCGGCGTGACGCGAGCGTTCAATGCCGACACGGCAAGCGAAAAGGCGCAGGAGCATTTGTTCACGCTGCACGCCTGGTCGTCAGCGGGCGGGCGCAAGGAGGCGATGCTGGTGCTGGATGCGCTAAGGCTGCGGATGGACACCCTGCCTGCGGTGTCTGGTGCGATGCGCATTGTCTCCGTTCGGGTCCAAGGCGAGGACATCGAGCACGATCCGGACTTGCGCGCATTTCATGGCGTGCTGCGGATCAGGGCGGTGACGGAACCTGTGACGCTCTGAATCAAATTGGCAAACGGCTCATCGAGGCTGCTGAATTCATTCAACAAATTGGAGACCAGAGATGGCGACACAGAAGGGCAAGGACCTGCTGCTGAAAATCGTGCCGGTGGGCGGCGGGGCGTCTGTGACCGTGGCGGGGCTGCGGACCAAGAAGGTGGCATTCAACACGCAGGGCGTGGACGTGACCGACGCGGATTCGACCGGGCGCTGGCGCGAATTGCTGGCGGGCGCGGGGGTGCAGCGGTGCAGCCTGGGCGGTTCGGGCATCTTCAAGGATGCGGCGTCGGACGCGACAGTGCGCACGGGATTTTTTGGCGGGATCATTCAGGACTGGCAGGTGGTGATCCCGGATTTCGGTATCATCGCTGGACCCTTTTTGATCACTGCGCTTGAATATGGCGGCAGCCATGATGGCGAACTGTCGTTTGAAATCGCGCTGGAATCGGCCGGCGCGCTGACCTTCACGGTGATCTGATGGGCGCGAATGCACGGCGCGGCGAAGTCTGCGCAACGCTTGATGGCAAAGAGTACCGGCTGTGCCTGACGCTTGGTGCGCTGGCGGAGCTCGAGACGGCGCTGGGGGCTGGCGATCTGGTGTCGCTGGGCGAGCGGTTTTCGACCGGCAGACTGTCGGCCAAAGACATGATTGCGGTTATTGCGGCGGGCCTGCGCGGCGCGGGCAATGCTCTTGATGAAAGCGACGTGGGTGCAATGCATGTCGCTGGCGGGCTGGCCGATTATGCGAAGATTGTGTCTGATTTGCTGCTGGCAACTTTCGGAGCGGCGAGCGGTGAGGCGACGCGCCAAAACCCTTGAGTGCCGCAGGGCAGGCTGCGCGGCCCTTTCCATGGGACGCGATCGCGCGGTTTGGCTTTTCTGTCCTGCGGCTGACACCTGAGGCCTTCTGGAAGATGACGCCGCGCGAATTGGCGATGGCGATGGATGCGCTTGGCGGGCACGCCGCACCGCTGGCGCGAGGCGACTTTGAACACTTGTTGCAACAATTTCCTGACGGGATGTGAGGCTCATGAAAGAACCGGTTGACGTTGAGTTCCGCGCGGACACGCAGGACCTTGAGAACGCGCTGAAAAATCTGGAGGACCGCTCGCGCCAGTTTGGCTCGGTGCTGACCTCGGCGCTGAAGGGCGCGGTGGTGAGCGGGAAGAGCCTTGAGGACAC
>JANMQE010000546.1:0-5654 GCA_031370195.1 Phyllobacteriaceae bacterium | reverse complement strand
CGGCAGTGTGACGGCAAGCTGGATGTTGGCGGCTGCGACGATGGGGCCGCAGTAGCAGTGCGGGGCCACTTGAATGTGGTACGCCTCGGCCATGGCGGCTATTTTCTTGGTTTCGAGGATGCCGCCCGAGCGGCCAAGGTCCGGCTGGAGTATGGAGGCGGCGCGGTGCTCGATGACGCGAGCGAACTCCCATTTGGTGCAGAGCCGCTCGCCGGTGGCAACAGGGATGGACGTGAAGCGCGCGACTTCGGCCATGACTTCCGGCATGTCCGGCGGGACCGGCTCTTCAAACCAGAGCGGATCATAAGGCTCGATGGCGCGGGCCATGCGCTTGGCACCTGACGCCGTGAACTGGCCATGGGTGCCGAAGAGGATATCGCATTTGGTGCCGACCGCCTCGCGGATGGCTTTGACCATTCGGGTGGACAAGTCGATGTCGATAAGGCGCGGCTGGTGGCCGTCGAAAGCGGTGTAGGGGCCGGCGGGGTCGAGTTTGACGGCGGTGAAGCCTTGGCGCACGTATTCCAGCGCGCAGGCGGCGGCCATGTCCGGATTGTTGTAGACGTTGTTGTCCTTGTCCTCGGCTTCATCGGGATAGACCGAGCCGGTCATCGGGTAAAGGTAGGTGTAGGAACGCAGCGTCTCGTGCACGCGCCCGCCGAGCAGCATGTAGGCCGGCTTGTTGGCCTCTTTGCCGATGATGTCCCAACAGGCCATTTCGAGCGCCGAGACGCAGCCGATCATCGACGTGTCCGGGCGCTGGGTGAAGCCGGAGCCATAGGCGCGGCGAAAGAAGGTTTCGATGTCGTGCGGATCGTTGCCGATGAGGTAGCGCTGCGCCACGTCTTCAATCATTTTGCAGGTGACATGCGGATCGAACGCGGCATTGTAGGCTTCGCCATAGCCAACGACATTGTTGTTGGTCGTCAGCTTCACGAAGATGAAATAGCGGCCGCCGGTTTGCGGTGGCGGGTTGGCGACGACCCAGGTTTTAACGTCGGTGATTTTCACGGGTGATCCTCCAGAATGATTTGCGCACCTTTCCAGCCTACGGCGATGGCGGGGGCATTGGTGTTGCCGGTGATGAGGGTGGGGAAGACCGAGGCGTCGATGACCCGCAGGCCTTCGATGCCGTGGACTTTGAGGCGCGGCGAGACGACACTGTCGGCTTCGCTTGGCCCCATGCGGCAGGTGGAAACCGGGTGATAAACGGTGCCGGAGCGTTTGCGGAAATCGGCGATCAGGTCCTCGTCGGTTTGCACCTTCGGGCCGGGCAACAGCTCTTCTTCGATAAGGGCAGCGATGGCGGGCTGGGCGGCGATCTTGCGTACGAATTTCACGGCGTCGAGCATCTCGGACACATCGTCTTCGGTCGAGAAGGCATTGGCGACGATGCGTGGATGGTCGAAGGGATCGCGCGACTTGATGGCAATGTGGCCGCGGCTCGACGTGCGGCAGTTTGACAGGCCGATGGAAAATCCGGGCCAAGGATCGGGCGTCAGGATGGGGCGTTCGCCGGGCTTGGGGATGACGGTTGAAAACACCTGAAAATACAGCTGCATGTTCGGGTGCCGGTATTTGTCCGAGGTGCGGAAAAAGCCGCCGCCCTGGTTCATCGAGATCGCCAGCGGGCCGGAGCGGAACAGGATGTATCGCAGGCCGATCATCAGCTTGCCCCACAACGGGCGCAGCGTCTGGTTCAGTGTCGGGATTTTGGCCTTGTAGGAATAGTTGATGCCCTGATGGTCCTGCAAGTGCTGGCCGACATTTGTGTTGGCGTGGATTATTGGAATGTCGAGGCTGCCAAGCAGCGCAGGATCACCGATGCCGGAGAGTTGCAGCAGTTGCGGCGAGTTGACGGCGCCGCCGGACAGGATCACCTCGCGGCCAGCGCGGGCGGACTTTGTGACGCCGCCCTTCACGTATTCGACGCCGACGGCGCGCTTGCCCTCGAACAGGATGCGGGTGACGTGCGCGCGGGTGATCAGGGTCACGTTGCTGCGCTTCATTGCCGGGCGCAGGAACGCGCGCGAGGCGGACATGCGGCGCCCCCCCTTGGTGTTGATCTGGTAGAGGCCGGCGCCTTCCTGGGATGCGCCGTTGAAGTCGTCGTTGAAGGGCAATCCGGCCTGTGCGGCGGCCTTGATGTAGGTTCTGGTCAGGGGGTGGATGTTGCTGTCGATGCGCGAGATGCGGATCGGGCCGCCTGCGCCGCGCCACTCGTTTGCGCCGCCTTCACAGTCTTCCAACTCCTTGAAGACCGGCAGCATGTCTGCCCAGCCCCAGCCCGTGTTGCCGAGCGCTTCCCAATCGTCGTAGTCCTCTTTGGTACCGCGTATCCAGACCATGGCGTTGATCGAGGATGAGCCGCCCATCACTTTGCCGCGCGGCCAATGATCGGCGTTGCCAGCAAGGCCGGGGTCCGGTTCGGTCTTGTACATCCAGTTGACACTTTTGTCGAAAAACATCTTGCCGTAGCCGAGCGGCATCTGGACGAAAAAGCGCATGTCCGTGCCGCCGGCCTCGAGCACGAGCACAGTGTGTTTGCCGGACGCGGACAGGCGCTCGGCGAGCACCGAACCTGCCGAGCCGGAACCGACGATGATGAAATCAAAGGTCTGCATATTGGTGATGTGTGTTGCGCCCCGGTTTGTTGTCCAAACCTAGTGGCCAGGTGTTTGTGTGTTCAAGCGCATGCGCCGCGACCTGTCACGAATGCGACGGCACAGTCGTGTAGATAACGACATTTGGGTGGGGTCGCTGGAGAATGCGCGCACTCGCCGTTGACGAAAACCCGCGTCGGGCATACCCAAACCAAAACCCTTATTTTAAAGGATACCGGCAATGAGCGAGAAAACTCCACAGGGCGAGCTCACCTTGCGCACGCTGGCGATGCCGGGCGACGCCAATGCGGCTGGCGACATCTTTGGCGGCTGGGTGATGGCGCAAATGGATCTGGCATCGGGCATCCGCGCGGCAGAGCGGGCAGGCGGGCGCGTGGTAACGGCGGCGGTCAACGAGATGTTTTTTGAAAAGCCGGTGAAGATCGGCGATACGATGAGTGTTTATACCTACATCGAGAAGGTCGGGCGCACGTCTATGGTGCTGAAGGTCGATGCGATTGCGCAGCGGTATTTGACGCAGGTCGAAGAGAAGGTGACCAGTGCACGGTTTGTGATGGTGGCGCTGGATGCGGAAGGCAAGCCGACGCCGGTATGGGCTGAGTGATGGGGGACGGCAGATTATGGTTGCTTACAAAATCAGTGGCAGCGTGATTGATGGTGGTGGTCAGGCCCGACCTTCGGCGCTGCCCCTCATCCGCCCGTTGGGCACCTTCTCCCCGCAAGCGGCGGGGAGAAGGGGATAATCGCAGAGGGCGGCACTTCCCTTCGCCCCGCCACTTGCGGGGAGAAGGTGGCCGCGAAGCGGACGGATGAGGGGCAGCGCCGAGGGTGGAAACTGTAGTCGCAGTTGACCGGTAGACGCCGCCTGACTACTTGCACGCCTTATACCCCGAGCGGCGTTCCATGATGTCGAAGTGGAAATGGTCGGCGTGGGCCTTGTTGTAGCCGGGGCCGAGGACGGTTGAGAAATAGGTGCAGCCGTCGGCGCGGACCGTGTTGAGGAGGCCGCGTTCGCGGAAGGCGAAGAAGCCTTTTTTGCGGACCAGAATGTCCTTGCCATTGTTGAGTTCGATCTTGGCGACGTCAATGGCGTTGCCTTTGGCGTGTTCGGACATCTTGCCGCTGCCATTGCCGACCATGCGGCGGCAGGAATAAGCCGAGGCTTGGGTGATCGTATCGACACTGGACCAGTAGCGTACGCGCGCTGCGGGCTGGAGCTCGTGTTTGACCCAGCGCGAGAATGTGAGCGCCATTTCACAATTGAGTGTGGCGGCGGGTTTCAGCGTGGCGCGGCCGGGCAGGCCGGAGACTTCGACCGGGTATGGAATGTTGCAGACGCCGCCGTCATTGATGGGAGCGAGATCTCGCCATTTGACGCCGAGGCGCTTCAGTTCCTTGCGGCAGGCAACTTCTGCCGTAGGCATGCCGGACGGGTTGCCTTTGCCGAAGCCGAATGGATTGACAAGGCGCGAGAGGCTGGCCGGGACCGGGCGCGAGATCAACTGGTCTGCAGGGGCGGACTCTTCGACTGTCAGCGGCGACCCCGGCGCGTAGTCCGGCTCAACCGGCGTGGACAGTGGCTCATCAAGGGGCGCGCGCAGGGTTTGCGCCATCGGTGCAGGGGGCACGAGGGCTGACGTTTGCACGCCGATATCAACATCGGGACGCATGACGGACTCGCTGGTGCACGAGGTCAGAAACGCAATCAGGAACAGGGTACGCAGGACAGAACGCATCGGGCAATCCTTGAGAGAGTATGAAGAATAACGCTCAAAGATGAATCGTTCGTCAGCGGCGGTGTTAGCACCTGTGGTGATTTCAGGGCGTTACTTGCAAAACGGCTTGCCGTTGCGCGGCGCGCGGTCGAAGTGGAAATGCAGCGCGTGATCTGCATCGCTGCCGGGGCCGAGTACTGTGGCGAACGGGCCGCAGGCGGCGGTGCGGATGGCGGCCAGGAATGCGTCGTGTTTGTTGTCTTTCGTATCGGTGGCTTTGACGGCAATGTTTTCACCCGTTGCGGTCACGAACGCGCCGATGTCTATGGCGCGTCCGAAAGCATGTTCGGAGAGTTTTGACGTGCCGTTGCGGCTGCGGCAGACGTAGGCGGAGTCCTGAACGAATGTTTTCAACGTGCTGCCGAGCGTGGTGACTGCTGTTCGCTGCGCGGTGTCGCGCAGGAAGGTGACGAGCGTAATCGCGGTTTCACACTCCAGCAAAGCCGGAGGCGTCAGTGTGGCACCGCCGGGAATGGCTGAAAGTTCGACGGGGTCGGTAATTGCGCAACCCTTTGGATCGCTGAATGGCGGCAGCGGCTTGAAGACGGCGTGGATGGCGGCGAGTTTTGATTGGCAAGCCGTGGGCAACACTGGCGGCGCTGCCTTCGACTGCGTGGCTGTTTGCGGGCGTGGGACTGGTACGGGAATGTCTGCCGCGTGCAGACTGGCGAATGGCACAATGCAGAGCATTCCGGCGGCGATGGTGGAGTGCTTCAATGGCGGATCCTCTTTTGCGCGCACGTAGACTACAACCCACTTCTGCGGCTCTCCACCCTTGCAGCCGCATCGCTGCAAATGACTCTGCCCTCGTTTTTAAACGCGGGAAACCCTATAACGTTCCTTTGGGCGTAACCCGCTCCCGCTTAAGCCACATCGGCACAAGCTCCACGGCCAGCATCGCACTGAAGATCAGCGCGCATCCGGCCATCGCCAGGAGGCCGAGACGGGTGCTGTTGAACAGGGCGTCGAAGAAGGCCGCGAAGAGCGCCTCGGATGACAGGAAAATCGCAGCTTGCGCCGCCGTGGTGTAGCGCTGGCCGATGGATTGCATGGTGAAGGCGATGCCGCCTGCGAAGACGCCGGCGAACAGGATTTCGTTTGAGGCCAAAAGCGCGGCGTACCAATCGAGTTTTTCAAATGTGAACGCGAGTATCATTCCCAGAACCGCAGCCACCGCAAACTGGGTGACGGCCTGCGCCACCGGTCTGCCGGAACTTGCGGCATAGCGGGTGATGAAGAGGATCTGCAGCGCCCA
>JANMQE010000498.1:0-5905 GCA_031370195.1 Phyllobacteriaceae bacterium | reverse complement strand
CAACGCCGATCCCTGTGCGCTCGGCAATGAGCTGGAAAAGGCTGGTATTGATTTCACCGCGCATGTGGTCGGGTTTGGCCTCACCGAAGCGGAAGGCAAGCAGGTTGCGTGCCTCGCCGAAAATACCGGCGGCAAATATATTCAGGCTTCGGATGCCGGATCGCTGACCGATGCCTTGAACTCAACTGTCGTTGCTGCACCGGAACCCGAACCGGTGCCAGCTCCAGCGCCGGAGCCAGCCAAGGTCGAGATCAACATCAAGCCAACGGCTGTGCTGGCAGAGGGCGGCGAGTCCATTGCCAAAGATTATGGCATGGTCTGGGAATTCTACGCCATAGCCGCCGACGGTTCGCGCGGGGATCGCATCTCAACGGAATACAATGATTTCAAGGGCATGATGCCTGCCGGTGACTATATTCTCGTTGGTCGCGCCGACAAGGCGGAGGCAGAGCAGAAGATCACGCTGACTGAAGACAGTCTGTTGGAACCGGTGCTTGTTCTCAACGCCGGCGTCGTCAAGGTCACACCTTTTGCCAGCGAAGGCGCGGAGCCGGATGGTTCGGCAGCGGTTGAATACACATTCAAGGGCGACAGCACGACCAATTACGGGCCGAACCAGATCATTCTTCCCGCAGGCGATATCTCTGTTCGCGTCAAGTTGGGCGAAGCAGAAATCACCGAGGCTTTTGTCCTGAAGGCCGGAGACAAGGTGACGAAAGACATCATCGTCGGAACCGGCCATGTGGTGGCCAACGCCTATTATGTCGAAGGTGAAAAGATCGATTCTCCGGGCATGGCGATTGAGATTTACGCCGCAAAAGTGAAGCTCGATGGAACGCGCGACAAGGTCGCCTACAATTTCGGCGCGGACGCCAAGTTCGATCTCCCGCCCGGCGACTATGTGCTCTTCGGCAAGTTGAACGGTGCGAAAGCCGAGGTTCCGTTCTCTGTCAAGGTCGGCGAGCGGGTTGAGCCCAAGGTCATTCTCAAGGCGGGCGTCCTCAAGGTCGCGCTTCCCGGCAACGATGCTTGGCGGGTGATGTCGGCCAAGGAAAGCCTGAACGGCGACCGCGAGAGCTTTGACTATGGCTTTGGCGAAGAGTTCCAGTCAACTCTTAACGCAGGCGATTATGTAATTGAATCCGAAAAGAAGGCGACCGGGGAAAAAAAGCTGACGCCGGTGACGATCAAGGCTGGAGAGCGTCTGGAAATGACGATCGATTGATGATCAGCAACGGACTGCTTGACCCGATGCCCCATTTGGATTTCAATGGGTCATCGGGGTTTAACGGGTCTCCCGGTCAGGCATTTTTGCCCAAGCACCCAGATGAGTCGCCAAGTTGTGATGGCGGCCAACTCTGGAGCTTGCGATGTCGAACCTGATTTCTTCAAGTGAACTGAACGGATTGATCGGGACGCCAAATCGTCCGTTCATTCTTGATGTGCGCCGTGAACCGGTCTTTGCGGCAGCAAACACTCGCATCGCCTCCGCCTATTGGCATGATGTCGCCTCAGTTGAAGCCGTGGCGCATCTGATTGATCCGGATTTGGGCGTCATTGTCTATTGCGCGCATGGCCACAATGTCAGCGCGCTTGCAGCGGCGCGGCTGCGGGCAATTGGTTTTACTGTCCGCATCCTTGAAGGCGGCATTGCTGCATTTGCGGATGCTAGCGGTATGCTTGTAAAAATGGCGGATGACTTGCCGCTCGGCAGTGATCGCGAGCCGACAATCTGGGTGACGCGCCAACGACCCAAGATCGACCGGATTGCCTGCCCGTGGCTTGTCCGCCGGTTCATTGATCCCTTTGCCGAGTTTCATTTCGTGGAAGCGCAATGGGTCAACGATGTGGCCGAGGAAATGGGTGGCATCGCTTACGACATCGACGGCGTTCATTGGAGCCATCGCGGCGAAACCTGCACGTTTGACACGATGATTGCAGAGTACGGATTGTCATCGCCTGCGCTCGACACACTTGCCAAAATTGTGCGCGGAGCTGATACCGCGCGGCTCGATCTTGCCCCGCAGGCTGCCGGTCTGCTCGCCATTTCACTTGGCCTGTCGCGATTGTATGACGATGATCTTGAGCAACTTGATGCGGGCATGAAAGTTTATGACGCGCTTTTTGCGTGGGTGCGGGGCGGGCAGGGCGAGACCCACAATTGGCCGGCAAAGGCGCAATCATGAGCGCGCCAGCTTTTGCCGACCTCACCCACACGTTTGGCAAGATCGGCCTCTTGTCTTTTGGCGGACCTGCCGGGCAGATCGCACTGATGCACCGGATTCTGGTGGATGAAAAGAAATGGCTAGATGAGCGGCAGTTTCTCAATGCATTGAACTTCTGCATGCTTTTGCCCGGCCCGGAGGCGATGCAGCTGGCGGTCTATTCCGGGTGGCTGATGCATGGGGTGCGCGGAGGCTTGATTGCCGGATTGCTGTTCATTGTGCCCGGCGCGCTGGTGCTCCTGGCGCTCTCGGCAGCCTATGTTTTTCTAGGTGATCAGGGCTGGATGGCCGGGTTGCTGTTCGGATTGAAAGCGGCCGTTCTGGCGCTGGTGCTGGAGGCGTTGCTGCGCGTGTCGAAGCGCGCTCTGAGGGACAGGTTTGCCTATGTGCTGGCGGCGTCGGCGTTCATCGCCATCGCGTTCCTCAAACTACCGTTCCCGCTGGTAATCCTGGCTGCCGCACTTCTCGGTGCAGCGCGGCATTTGTCTGCGGCCAAGCCTGGCGTTGACGTGCATGCTGATGAGATCCGTTCTGCCGGACGTCAGGTTAGTCATGCTGCCAATCTCGGCAACACTCTGATCTGGCTGGCGATTTGGCTCATGCCGCTGGCGGCGATTGTCTGGTTTGATCCTGCAGGCGGTTTCTTCAAGGATGCGGCGCTGTTCTTTTCCAAGGCGGCGATTGTTACCTTCGGTGGCGCTTATGCCGTTCTGGTCTATGCCGGTCAGCAGGCGATCGAGGTTTATGGCTGGCTTAAGCCTGGCGAGATGGTGACCGGCCTCGGCCTTGCCGAGACGACGCCGGGGCCGCTCATTCTCGTGCTGGTGTTTATCGCTTTCGTCGGCGGCTCGCGGGTTGCCGGGCTTGATCCGCTCACCGGCGGAATACTCGGCGGGGTGACCGCGCTGTGGTTCACCTTCGTGCCATGCTTTCTGTGGGTATTTGCCGGTGCGCCATACATCGAGGCGGCGGGCAGGGTGAAATGGCTGTCAGCAGCGCTCTCCGCAGTCACCGCTGCGGTCGTTGGCGTAATTGCCAATCTGGCACTGTGGTTCGGGCTTCACGTCTTGTTCGGCGACTTCACCGAAAAGGCGTATGGACCGGTTCATCTGCCGCAGATTGTGTTCAGCCAGTTTGATATCTTGTCAGCCCTGATCGCAATTGCGTCGGGTATCGCTTTGCTGCGTTTTCATGCCAATTTGCCGTGGGTCATCGGCGGCGCGGCGGCGGCGGGGATGGTGGTCAGATTGGTTGGGCCGGGATGAACCTAGTCGAAAAGGCTGGAAACAGACTCTTCCGAAGACGTGCGCGAGATCGCCTCGCCGATCAGCTCGGCAATCGGCAGGATGCGGATATTGTGGGCGGATTCGACCGCTTGGGTCGGCTGGATCGAATCGGTGATGACCAGTTCCTTCAGCTTGGACGCGCCGATCCTTGCCACTGCGCCGCCGGACAGAACGCCGTGTGTAATGTAGGCGGTGACAGATGTGGCACCATTCTTGAGCAGCGCTTCGGCTGCGTTGCACAGTGTTCCGCCGGAATCGACGATGTCGTCAATCAGCAGACAATCCTTCCCGCGCACGTCGCCGATGACGTTCATGACTTCGGATTCGCCCGCGCGCTCGCGGCGCTTGTCGACGATGGCGAGCTGTGCATCGAGCCGCTTGCCGAGCGAGCGGGCACGAACGACGCCACCAACGTCCGGCGAGACGACCATGACGTTGGAGACATCATACTTGGCCTTGATGTCGCGGGCCATCGCCGGAACCGAATAGAGATTGTCGGTCGGGATGTCGAAGAAGCCCTGTATTTGACCAGCATGCAGGTCAAGCGTCAACACGCGGTTGGCACCTGCCTCGGTGATGAGGTTCGCAACCAGCTTTGCCGATATCGGCGTTCGCGGACCGGGTTTGCGGTCTTGTCGGGCATAACCAAAATAAGGAAGAACAGCCGTGATGCGACGGGCGGACGAGCGGCGCATGGCGTCGATCATGATGAGCAGTTCCATCAAATGATCGTTTGCCGGATAGGAGGTCGACTGCAGAAGGAACACATCTTCGCCGCGGACATTTTCCTGCACTTCGACGAAGATTTCCTGATCGGCAAAGCGGCGGACACTCGCCTTTCCCAAAGGAATGTTGAGGTATTTCGCAACTGCCTCCGCCAGTACCCTGTTCGAATTGCCTGCGAAAATCTTCATGCGCTTGGGTTCCCGGCGGGCGGTTCAATCCATAGACCGCGCCTGTAGCCGCCGCGGCGCAAAGATTCAAGCAAGAGTCAAAGTAGATGGTGAATAATCACATCAAAGTTCTACAGGCGCTCGCTCTAAGCCTTGCCGACGCGCTGCCAAGCCGCAAACTCGGTCATTGTCTTGTCAGCTATTGCCTCTAAAGCTGTAGCGGGAATCGCTGCCCAAGGATCAGTTGCGTTGCTGCCTGACACCGTTTCCTGGCCCTGAATCCGGTGCAACCGGTTGCCAGCCGGATCCAGGATATCGAAGACATAGACAACTGTGCTGTTCGAGCCTTCGCCGAGCACGCTGAAGTAGCCCTTCAGCACCAGTGTTGCGGTTTGATCTGTTGAAGCGACGATCTCGATGTTCTGCGTTTTCGCGCGGGTTGAAATCCGGCGGGAAAGAGGCGTCACCTTGTCTACCGGGGCGCCAATGATTGGTGCCCAGCGCATGCGTACGGCTGCGGTTGTTGTGGTGGTTTGCGGAAGTGACGTTTGTGGAGCGCTGGTTGGTGGGGGCGCGACTTGCGCAGTTGTGGCTGGTGCTGGAGCGACAGGTGCAGGCAGTGCCTGCGCGGTTGCTGGTGACGCAGACGCGCCTTCCACGCCCAAGGTCGGGTCCGTGCTGTTGCATGCCGCGAGGGTCAAAAGCACCAAAAGGCCAAGGGCCAAGCGCGTCATTGTCATGGTTGTTTGCCTCCCGTCGCCCCGCCTCCGTTGATTTTTGTGCGCCAAAACAAACGCGGCAGATGTTGAGAACACGGATTCAGCGCACAATCAAGTCGAGAGGAAGGCGGCTAAGCGGTTCGGCGGCTTCCTCGCCTATGAGCGACGTGCGTCCGAGGCACATTGCAGTATCAGTTTCCGAGTCCATGATGATCATATGGGCGAACAGAACCATACCCGGCTGGATCACCACCGTATTGCCTGCGTAAAACATCGGCATATCCATCCACGACGGCGTAAAGCGCGCGCCAAGCGAATATCCACAGGCATTCAGCCGGTGACGGATCAGCCCGTGCGCGTCCATGACTGTCGCATGCGCTGCAAAAACCTCGCCGAATGACTTGCCCGGAATCATGGTCGCTTCCACTGCAAGCAGTGCTTCATGCGCGGCGGCTTGCAGTTCCAGATGGCGCGGTGTTGCCGGACCGATGACCGCCGTGCGCATCAGCGCGGCGTGATAATGATTATAAACACCGGCCCATTCAAGTGTCAGCTGATCAACCGGATCAAGCTTGCGCCGTCCGGCCTTGTATCGGCAGAGCAGGGCATCGGGGCCGGAGCCGATGATGAACTCATTGGCCGGATAATCGCCGCCGCCCTCGAATATCGCGGCGTGCATGGCTGCAAGGATTGCGCCCTCGTCGCCGCCTGCCTTGATCAGCGGCAGCGCCCGTTCAAGTGCGGCATCGCCAAGCTCGGCGGCTTTGCGCACCTTGTCGAGT
>JANMQE010000187.1:0-4246 GCA_031370195.1 Phyllobacteriaceae bacterium | reverse complement strand
TGCACACCGGGCATGGCGGCAATGTCTTCAACCCGGTTCTCGCCCTCGATCAAAAACAACGGCCAGATCAGATCATCAACGCTCAAATGGTTCTCGCGCACCAACCGCCGCGACCAGTCCGCCTTGCGCATCCGGCGCAGGCGGCGCGAGCCGGTGATCTCGTCAACAGTGCGGGCAGGGGAGTTTGTCATGAGGAGGCCTTGGTTGCTTGCGATCAACCGTCTATCACGGCACAAACCGCGCCGCAAAGCCGGTGACTTGCCGCATACGGCTTCCCAGCCAGCGCCCGTTGGTTCAAACTGGCGCGAATTTGGCGCAGATCAACTCGATTCGCGCGGGGGCCACACCGTCACATGTCGTACAGCGCGCAAAGCGATCAGCTCAAGAAGCCGGTGGAAACGCTGACATTCGTCGCGTTCGTCTGGTTTTGCCGGTTGATTGCCATGTTCTGCTTCTACACAGGCGTCACCTATTGGATAAAGCTGATCGGCTACCACGACGGTGCGCTCAACCGCTTCGATCTCATGCCGGTCCACTGGCAGGTGGCCGCGTCCTCGCTCGCCGTTCTGTTCCCCGTTGCGGCATCAGGCCTGTGGATGGTCGTCTCGTGGGGCCCGGTTCTCTGGGTCGCCGCAGCAATTGCCGAATGCATCATGTATCTGGGCTACCCCGAACTGTTCGGCCAAAACCCGGTCACCATAATCGCCCATGCGTCAGTGGCGATGCTGTATGTCGTGTTTCGCCTCGCGCTCTACCGCGAAAGCCGAATATCTGCCCGGTAGAGCCTCACATCGCGGCCCGTTAAACGTTTGTTGGCCTTGTTCTGCGGACTGTTGAAAGTAAGTCCTCGTTAAGCGTGGTGATTAAATCGAATTTTAGATGCATTCGCTAAGTTCGCCTCAACGGTGAGTAAAAAATACACCGGCAAAACAGAGGCGACGATAACATGATGCAAGCCAAGCGTATGGCGGGTCCTGAACCCGTGCGAGACACACCTGCCAAAGACGCCATGCGCGTCCTTTATCTGGAATCCCTGCAGCTCGTGGAGCGGCTCCACCGCCGTCTGCTTGATGTCATCAAAGACGAGTTTGACCGTGCCGGCCGCTCGGATATCAATGCCATTCAGGCGCTGCTGCTGTTCAACATCGGTGAATCCGAGCTGACAGCCGGTGAATTGCGCACCCGTGGCTATTATCTCGGCTCAAACGTGTCGTATAATCTCAAGAAGCTGGTTGAGCTTGATTTCATCAGCCACCAGCGCTCCCGCGTCGACCGCCGCTCGGTCCGCATTGCATTGACCGAAAAAGGCCAGAAGGTCGCCAGCGTCGTCGGCAGCCTTTACGAACGTCATGTCGGCAGCATCGAAGTGGTTGGCGGCATTGGTGCTGACGAGTTCAAGTCAATGAACAAGATGCTGCAGCGCCTCGACCGCTTCTGGAACGACACCATCGCTTATCGGATGTGAACTCCTCCCTCACATTTGAGTACAAAAAGCCCGGCAAATCCTCCCGCCGGGCTTTTTCTCATCTGCCCTTCGACGCAAACAGGGTGCCAAGGCGCGGGATCACCATCGGCGTGCGCGCGGCGTAGCTTTCATAGTGAGGCCGCGACTTGCGCAAGTGATCCTCGGTCAAGGGCATGGATACAAAGGTCATGGCCACGATCAGAAGAACAGGTCCGGCCAGCGCATAAACTGAATGCGTGGCAGCAAAAGCCGCAATCCCGATGCCTGCCCAAAGGATCATTTCGCCTGAGTAATTTGGATGGCGAACCAACCTCCACAGCCCGGATGTCATCAAGCCATCATTTGACGCGGTGTTTTCCTTGAAACGGGCAAGCTGCAAATCGGCCACCGATTCGACCGTGAGACCGGCGGCAAACAGCACCATTCCAAAAATGAACAGCGGCGAGACTGCTTCACCAACAAGTGATCCGGTGAACACCACATGCAATGGCGCCGCAACTAGCCATTGCAGCAAACCTTGCAGCAGAAACACGCTGAACAGGCTTTTCCACCAGAATGAAGGTCCGGCCGCCGCCCGCATCGCCGCATACCGCGCATCTTCCCAACCGGATTTCCTATGCCGTGCAATGAGATAGCCGCTCAGCCTCAGTGACCAGATCACCACTGCGAGCGTCAATGCGGCTGCGGCAGGGTTGAACCCGCTCATCCAGCCATGCACCAGCGCAATGACGGCAAAGCCCGGCCCCCAGTAAAAATCAACAACGCCGGCGTCGGCCTGCCTAACATGAATTAGCCATATTGCAGTGAAAGCCAGAAGACTGACCAAAAGCGTGGCCGCAAGCGGATAAAACATCTGTTGAGGCTCCGTCGAGGATGGCACGCGGCACGACGCCAAGTGCAAATCATTAACCTTGTTTTTGTTACATTGAGGGCTTGAATGTGCCTGTAACAGCAGTTGGATCGGTTACGTAATATGTCAGACAATGGATTGAGCAAATTTGACCGTCGTTCCTTCACGCGGCTTCTGGGCGCTGGCCTTCTGGCGGCAGTGGCCGTGCCGGCCCAAGCGCAAACGGTGATCGACGAGTTGCTCACCTCGCCCAAGCGCGGCAATTGGGATGACCAGTTTGATGCCAAGTCAGCGGAAACCGGCACAAAAGTCTCGTCAAACCTGCCGATTTTCAGCCCTGAAACCGTCTCCTATATCGAGCGCGCAATCGACCAATATCGCTCCATCGTCAATGCTGGCGGCTGGCCGCAGGTGCCGGTCTCGAAGAAACTGAAGCTCGGCGTGTCCGATCCTGCGGTGAGTGCCCTGCGCCAGCGCTTGATGGTCACGGGCGACCTGTCTCGCAAGGCAGGCACCTCCGACAAGTTTGACTCCAACGTCGATGCGGCCGTCAAGCGCTTCCAGGTCCGCCACGGCTTCCCCTCCGATGGCGTCATCGGCACTTATACGCTCGCTGCGCTTAATGTTCCGGCAGACGTGCGCCTCGGCCAGCTTGAAACCAACCTCGTGCGTCTGCGCTCGATGTCCGGATTTTTGGGCGACCGCTACGTGATGGTCAACATTCCGGCAGCGCAGATTGAGGCCGTCGAAGGCAACCGCGTCGCCCAGCGCCACACCGCCATTGTCGGCAAGATCGACCGCCAGTCGCCGATCCTCAATTCCAAGATCACCAACATCGTGATCAATCCCTATTGGAATGCGCCGGTGTCGATCGTCGAAAAAGACATCATCCCGTTGATGCAGAAAGACCCGAATTACCTCAAGGACAACGCGATCCGTATCTATGGCCCTGACGGTCAGGAGATCGATCCGGTCAACGTCAACTGGGGCTCAAACGAGGCGGCAGCATACCGGCTCCGGCAGGATCCGGGCAAAGGCAGCGCCATGGCCTCGATGAAGATCAACTTCCCGAACCCGCACGCCGTCTACATGCACGACACGCCAAAGCAGGGCCTGTTCAACAAGATCATGCGCTTCGAATCGTCCGGCTGTGTGCGCGTGCAGAACGTGCGCGATCTTGGCGTCTGGCTGCTGAAAGACACACCCGGCTGGGACCGCCGCACCATTGAATCGACAATAGTCTCGGCCTCAAGCCAGGAAGTGCCGCTGTCGACGCCCGTTCCGGTCTATTTTACCTACGTAACCGCATGGTCAACCGGCGACGGCGCGGTCCACTTCCGCGACGACATCTACAAGCGCGATGGCGTCGATCAGCTGGCGCTGGGCACACAACAGCTTTAGTCACCGCCAAATCGTCGGTCGGACGAGCCGGTGGAAGTCAAAAGAAACAGCGTACAAAATTAAGCTTGACTCCGCGAACATCAATGTTCATGTTTCGTTCAGAAATGGAGACATGCACATTTTGGACTGGCCGCTCGCAATCACCCGCAACACCGAAGCGCTGCGCAAGATCGTCGCGGTGATGTTTGCGATGCTGCGCGAGAATCCCGGTTCCTTTCCCCTCTACCGCGAAGCGGTGACGGCGAGTCAGCCGGACACGGGCAATGCAAACGCCAACACATCTGCAACCTTCACCCTCCCACACCGCCTCTACTGCGCCATCCTCCTCATCCTGCGCCCGGCAGAATCCGCGCTGCGGAGATTGATCATCATCGCCGCAAGAGGTCTGATCCTGAAGCCAAGAGCAGCACACGAAGTCTTGCCAAACTTCCCAGCCTTCGCCACCACGAATGCCGCGCGCATCCCGAGCTTCGCCCTCCTCGACCCACTCAAACACTTCTCCCTCGAAGACTTCAACCAAAACGCCAACC
>JANMQE010000476.1:0-1501 GCA_031370195.1 Phyllobacteriaceae bacterium | reverse complement strand
TATTTTATCTCGATGGAGTACTTCTTCGCTGCAGCCATCCGTGTCTTGGTGCTGTTGCACTTTCTTAAAAGACCAAGCGCTCAGGACGCTTCAACTCTTGCGGCGATAAGGCTGGAAACTGGGCACCTCCAAAAACCTCTGGTCAACGGGCGCGTGATTTGATTCACTGCGCTGACGGAGGGTACGATGCGTCAGACGGGATTATTTGGGTTATCGGATCATTTGAAGCGGCTTTCGGCCGTTGGCGATCCGCTGGAGGAATTGGGCCGGATCATCGACTTTGAGGTTTTCCGCCCGACGTTGGTTGCTGCGCTGGCCTACGGGGATGGATCGAAAGGCGGCAGGCCGCCGTATGATCCGGTGGTGATGCTCAAGGTCCTGATTTTGGCGGCGCAGAACAATGTCGGCGACGCGCGGATGGAGTATCTGATCCGCGACCGGCTGAGCTGGCTGCGCTTTCTGGGCTTCGAGCTCGGCGCATCAACACCGGATGCCAACACGATCCGTCTGTTCCGCGAGAAGCTCACCGAAGCTGGCGCGCTCGATTCGCTGTTCGCTGATTTCGACCACCAGCTCAAGGATCGTGGCTATCTCGCCATGGGCGGACAGATCGTCGATGCGACACTGGTGGCCGCGCCCAAGCAGCGCAACACGCAAGCCGAGAAGGATGCGATCAAAGAAGGCAAGACTGCCGCCGAGATCTGGCCTGACAAACCGGCCCGCGCGGCGCAGAAGGACACGGATGCGCGCTGGACGCTGAAGTTCGCCAAAGGCCGGCCGGCAGCAAATGGAAAGCCGCAGATCGACATTGCAATCCCCAGCTTTGGCTACAAGAGCAGCGTCTCGATTTGCCGGACCTTCGGCTTCATTCGCAAGGGCAAGGTCACCGATGGCGCACGCTTTGATGGCCGCATGCTTCGGGACGTCGTGACCAATGACAACACCGCCTCAGACGTCTGGGCCGATACCGCCTATCGCAGCCAGGCCAACGAGAAATGGCTCAAAGCGCAAAGCCGAGTCAGCCGCATCCATCGCAAGAAGCCCAGGGGTAAGCCGATGCCGGACCATGTCCGGCGCGGGAATGCCACCAAGTCAAAGGTCCGGGCCCGGGTCGAGCACGTGTTCGCGCAGCAGAAAGCCAAGATGGGGCTGTTCATCCGCACCATCGGTATCAAGCGCGCCGAGGCCAAGATCACGCTCGCCAATCTAGCCTACAACATGAACCGCCTGATCTTCCACGAACGGCGGGAAGCGATGGGATAACTGCGCCCAGAAATCAGGAAAACCGCCAAAGAGCGGGGATATAGACACCCAAATGGGCGGGTTTTAACGATAATCCGGCCTTGCCACTCCAAATCCGCTCAATTCATTGGGTAGATGGAGGTGCCCATATTGTTTGTGAGCACGAGCTTATCGGCAGGAAAGAACTTTTCCATGCCATCATACGCCACGCATATTTTATTCACCCGCTTGGCCAGCAGCTTGTTCACGAGGCCGGCGT
>JANMQE010000444.1:0-2149 GCA_031370195.1 Phyllobacteriaceae bacterium | reverse complement strand
GGCGACCAATTTGTCTTGTCGGGCTGCCCGAACAATTCGCCGATGCTGCTCGCAATCGGAGCGGGTGGTGGCTCGAAAGCAGGTGCTGGCGGTTCGATGGCTGCCGGTGCGATTGCAGGTGCCGCAGGCGTCTCGATCGGAGCCGGCTCGGGAGCTGCCGGGACTTCGATCGGTGGCGATGCCAATGTCTGCGCGGGAGCCGCGGGCGCACCCTCCGCCCCGTGAAAAAGCGCGGGGATTTCATCGTCGATCGCGACACGTTTCTTCACGTCGCCACCATTCTTGGTGTGTTTGAGGAATGCCGGCGCGACCACACGCAGCGGGAGCGCGAGTTCCGTGTCCGCGTCTGCTCCGCTCGCCCCTGGCGGGGTCGGCGTGATCCACTCACGCAACACGCCCCATGTGAAAGCAACGCGGCCTTTCGCAAGTCCTGCGGTGACTTCACTGGAAGGTAACGAAACCGTGGCACCGTTCATTGCACCCACCTCGGCCTGGATGAGTTCGGGCCATTTCGCTGCGAGTTCACCGATCGGCAGAACGAGTGGCGGCCCCTCGTGCTTCGGCACTGTGGGAACGGCGGGAGCAATGGGAGCAGCCGCGGCTGGTGTGACGGGCTTTGAGACAGGTGCTTGTTTTGTCGAAGGAATCTGAAGTTTGAGACTCGGCGATGGAGCGACCGACGCCGCAAGTTCCGCCGGTGGCGCGAGTGGTGCCGAGGGTTCCTCAGGCACAGGTTCCGGCTTTTCCGGGGCCGCCTCGGGCTCACACTCAAATACCGGAACCTTGGCCACTGGCGGTGATTGCACCTCGTCGGGCAGCGTCAGCGCGATCGCGTGGGGATTTTCACGGTCGCCGAAAAGTTCGAATCCATCGTCCGGCATCTGGCACGGGCGCTGATCCGGGCGGCGCTTCAAAAGTTCGGGACGGACTCTTTTGAAAATCTCAGCGAGCGGCACCTCAACCATTCGCTTTTCCTCCGGTGGTCCGGGCTTGAACACGCCTGCCGGTGCCTGCCGGTACAAACTCGCAAGTGACATCTTCACCGTGCAGGACGGGAGCTGCTTGAGAATCGTGGGCACGGGAAGCGCGACAGTCGCTGTCGGCTCGGGCATCTGCTGAATGCACGGTTTCAAGTCGTCGGGAAATTTTGCCAGGATCGCCGCGAGCGACAGTTGAGCCGTCTCAACGGTCGGCACGATCGGAGGCGCTTCCCCCATGAAGTGAGAGCCGCTGCGGATGGCCGCAGGAGTTTGCCCCTGCCCGGATTTACGAAACAAATTGGAGATGAATGTGAACATGCGCCGGGAAATTCCCGAATCTCCGTTGAGCAGACGCGATGCCAGCGCCGTACGCTTAAAAAACTTTCGCGCCGACGATTCGCTGGCTCACGTCGTGCTAATCACGGACCCCGGAAGCAACGCGCGCCAATTTCGCGAAGCGCCTCCAATCATTGTATCCATCATGTCCGCCCGCCAACGCATCCTAATCCTCGACGACGAACACGACATCCTCGATATCTATCAGGAGATCCTCGCGAGGCTGCCGAGCCAGCCTGAAATCCACACGTCCGACAACGGCGCGCGGGCCATCGCACTTCTGGAGAGCGAGCATTTCAATCTGCTCCTCGCCGACTTGCGCATGCCGCAGATGGACGGATTCCAAGTGCTCGCCATCGTCCGCCGGAAATTTCCCGCACTCCGTGTGGTGGTGATGACCGGTTCGGAGGATGAACAATTTCGCGCCCGCGCATACGCGATGGGAATCGATCTCTACATTCAAAAACCCAAGACGGGAAAAGAGATCATCAACTTCGTGGATTGCATTGAGTCTCTTCTCGAACGCGAGGAGCAGGGCGGGTTCCGCGGCGTGCAGAGCAAGACGCTCGTCGATATCATTCAACTCGAATGCCTCACACAGAGTTCCGCGATCTTGAAAATCTCCACGGCGACCGGCGAGGGTCGCATCTGGGTGCAGCGGGGCGAAATCATCGACGCGGCGACGAATGACTTGTCAGGCAAGGAAGCGCTGCTCGAAATGCTGCGCTGGAAATCCGGCAACTTTGAGATGCTGGCATCCGACATTCCCCGGCCGCGCACGATTTTCAGCAGTTATGAGAGCCTTCTCATGGAGACGGCCCAGACTCTCGATG
>JANMQE010000421.1:0-1917 GCA_031370195.1 Phyllobacteriaceae bacterium | reverse complement strand
TGCTCGACGTGCCTGCGGCGCAGCCCGAGGCCAGGGATGACAGCTGCGCCGAGGCCAACGAGCCCAAGCCGCTCGCGCACCCGTGTCCGTGTTGCGGCGGCAGCATGGTCATCATCGAGACGTTCGAGCGCGGCTGCTCGCCGCGCTACCGGCCGGCGGCATCCCCAACCGTGATCAGGATCGACACATCATGATCAAGCCGGTGCGCGGCAACATCACAAACCTGCGTGTCAATTGCGTCGGCTCGCGACCGGCCACCAAATCGCTCGCCACCGCGGCAACTTCGGCTACAGGCTCGTCAACAAATCTCCGCTCAATGCCGTTTCTGCCCATCGTGTCGCACGATCTAGCCCGTCAACCTTCTCGATTCGCGTCCGCAAAACGCGCTCAACCAACGCCGGACGCACCCGGCCAGCGCCGAAATCCCCATAGCGTCTGACGCACAACCGCTCCACACCTCCCGCGGTTTCCTCCCTTGGAGGTTTGCGTACGCCGGCCCCGGTCTGCGCCGCGCCACCATCATGGGGCCGGCATCCGCAAACCTTCACACAACCGGACTTATGCACCGCCACACGGCAGCTTATTCGATCACCTCGTCGGCCTGAGCCAGCAACATGGGCGATGGGGTAATCCCAAGCTGCTTCGCCGTCTTCAGGTTGATGGCCAGCGTGTACTTGACGGCCTGCTCAATCGGCAGGTCACCGGGCTTCGCGCCCCCAATGATCTTTGCGACTTGGAAGCCCACTCGGCGGACGCCATCATTCGGATCGTTTGAGTATGACATCAACAGTCCGCTCCGTGCCCAGAAGGGATAGACGCCACACGTTGGTTTTTCCGACCTTGCAATAGACGCTATGACACGAGGAATATTGGTGTTCATTCTCGGGTCACCGGAAATGTAGAATGCGCTGACGTCATCGTGCAGACCCGACGACACAGCAACATCAAGATCGTCGAGTGTTCGGATGTCGTAGCTGAAAAACTCGAACCCAAAATGCGCGGATGTTTTTCGCAAAGCGTTCCGCTCGGGTATCGCCAGATTAGCGGAGGGAACTGGGTTTACGCTGTCCGCAAAACCGATCATCCCGAGCCGCATCAGGTCTGGCACCAACTCCTTTAAAAATCCGATGCGCTTTGTGGTGAGGCTCTCTTCCCCGCCCACAGCGTTCATGACGTTGCCTGTCATCATGCCGCCCGGCCTTGCATAACTTTCGGCAAAGCCGTTCGCGATGGGGTCGACAGCAATGCCAGTAAAGACCAGCGGGGTGTTCGGCGCCTGCCTACGGGTAGCGGCGATAGCGGTCCCCGAGGCGGAAACCACAAAGACCCGGGGCTTCAAGGCATCTAGTTCTTTTGCAAGCTCCGGCAGTCGCGAGTAGTCGCCGTTAGCAAAGCGTAGCGCAAGAGCATAGTGGGTGCCTTCGAGAAGCCCGGCTTGTTTGATGCCCAAGCGCAGCGCCGCTGTCCTTTCGGTCGCAATATCCTCTGTGAAGGGTATTATTACCGCTACAAGCGGCAGGCTCGTGCCTTGCTGAGCCGACGCGGGCAGCGGCCACGCGATTACCGCGCCACTAGCGAGCTGCAGGAACTTGCGTCGCTTCATTAAATCCGCCCCCAGCCTGTTAGGCGTGTCATCAAATCATAGAACCCCGCTTTCGACCAGCACGCCGAATGCCTTGTAGATGTCCGTTTCGGGTCATTCGCGTCGATTTTGGCATGTCTGCCGCATGTCCGGTCAGGAGGTAATCTCGGAAGTGCGGTTGTCCGGTTTTGCCGGTTGAAGGCATCGGGTTGGACGTGATTCAAGCGCCCAACCGGGGCCTCGAATCATGCGGTATGAACTGACTTTGAATCTGCTGCCATCAGGCAGCTCCTTCCAAACAAGCCGCGTGGCAATCCCCGTGTCGACGACCGCCG
>JANMQE010000387.1:0-5507 GCA_031370195.1 Phyllobacteriaceae bacterium | reverse complement strand
CGCAGTCGAGCCGGAGTAGTCTACCGTGTCCACCCCTGAGTCGCCATATATGAAGTCAGCACGGCCGAAGCTGACGAATGTGTCGTCCCCGCCTCGCCCGGACAGAATGTTGTCATACGAAAGCGCGTTCGCGGTTGTGATGACATTGTTGCCGTCGTCACCGCTGAGTTGGCTTGAGGTCACGCTGGTGTAGGTCAGGTTTTCGATGCCATTCAGCGTATCACCTTGCGCCATCTCGGTATTCGACAACGGGTTGAGAAGGTCAACGTAAAGATAGTCAAAATTCACTCCGAGATCGCCATACTCGACAGTGTCGATCCCACCATCGCCATAGTAGATGTTTGCCAGCGCATTGCCCACGAAGTCGTCGTCGCCGTCGCCGCCGTGTGCCCCGTTGATGCCGCGGAAAAGGTCATCTCCGCTCCCACCGATAACATCCTCGAATTGATAAAGGCCATCAGCTCCGATGCTTTGCCCCGGCAAATAGCCGGGAAGGCTAGTAACGCTGATCCTGGATGGCACGTCAATGCTCTGGCTTGCATTGTAATTGAAATGCAAACCATGGGTGTCTGTGCTGTAGTCCGCAGTGTCAAAACCTGCTCCGCCATAGATGGTATTGTTTTCACTGTCGCCAAAGAAGCTGTCGTTATAGCTGCTGCCAAGGTAAGTCTCGACGTCCACAACGGTGTCAGTTCCGTTCGGCGCAATCACGATATCGATGTCTGGCCGCAAATCGAATGTGACAGACCCTGCCGCAGCGCCGTAATCGGCAGTGTCCACGCCAAGCCCGCCGTCCAGAACGTCTGCGCCTGCATCTCCCCGCAGCAGATCATCGTTGGCACCACCAAACAGAGTGTCCACGCCCGCGCCGCCGTTCAGCGTGTCGTTTTGATCGCCGCCATGCAGCTCATCTGCATTGTCGCCACCGTTCAGCGTGTCGATGCCGATGTTGCCATAAAGAAAGTCATCTCCAATGCCGCCATTCAACGTGTCGTCGCCGCTGTTGCCATTGAGCGTATCAACGCCGCCATCGCCGTTGAGAGTGTCGTTGCCCTCATTGCCATTGAGCGTGTCAAGACCGCCAGCGCCGTTAAGCGTGTCATTGCCGACCTCGCCGTTAAGCGTATCGTCGCCATTCAACCCGTTGAGCGTGTCGTTGCCGTCACGCCCGTTCATGGTATCGCTGAAGCCTGAGCCTTCTATGGTGTTGTCCGTTGCGCTGCCAGTGAAGTTGACCGCTGCGGAGCCGGTGTAGTCGAGTATTTCGACATTGTAGGCCATCGTGTAGGTCGATAGCGAAGTACGGATCGTGTCGATGCCGTCCGTCAAAAGTTCAAGAATGGTGTCCGTTGCGCTGACACTGTCGTACAAATCGTTGCCATTGCCGCCGGAAAGAATGTTGGTTCCCGCGCCGCCGAGCAGGGTGTCGTTGCCATTGCCGCCATTGAGTATGTCATTGTCGCCCTCGCCGCGCAGCGTGTCATCGCCAAGATCACCGGTGATGACGTCATCGCCCGCGCCGCCTTGGATGTCATAGCTCTCGGAGTAATTGTTGAGGAAAGCATCATCAATTGTGTTGATCGTTATGGTGTCATTGCCCGTCGAGCCGTATATGTTTCCAATAAATCCCTCTTCGCCTTGCAGGCTTTCGATTGCGACATTGTTGACCCCTGCAGCGAGATAAATGTTGTCAATGTTCAGGATTGAAAATGTGTAGCCGCCAGCGCCGCTGAGCGTCAGCGAATCTGTGCCACTGCTTCCTCTGAGCACGTCACCGGCCAGCTCAGCAGCGTTGCCCTGAAATATATCAATGCCGTTGCCACCAAGTGCCTCTTCGGTTCCCGTGCCCATGAAGTAGACGTTGGTCCCCTCGCCGCCACTCAGTTGGCTACCGTCACCGTTGCCGCCATAAAATGTGTCGTCGCCATCACTTCCGTCAAGCCAGATCGGCAGTGTCGATGTTACACCCGACGCATCAATGGTGTTGTCGCCGGTGCCGCAATGCACGATGAACGCGTAGAGCGACCAATAGTTGGACGAGGTGACAAGGCTGTTGCGCAAGACAACCGACGTGTCAAAATCGTCGAGAATGAGCTGTTCGATACCAGTTACATTTGTGAAGCTTGCAGAAGCAATTCCTTGGGGACCAAGAAGGTACAGATAGTCACCGACGTTTCCACCGGTGACTGTGTCAGCTGACGTGAGTTCGCCGAGCTGAAAGTAAAAATTGTTCACCGTATTGTTCGGCCCGACGAAATTGTCGGCGAATATGGTGCCATTGAAATCTGCCATGATCGCTGCCCCTGTCAGGCTGATGGAAAACCGCCCCGGACAGCGGACTGCGCAGCCTCAATAATTCGGAATTCATTCATGCATGCATCATCTTTGGATATGACATGTACGCCCAAGCGCTCAAATCTGTAACATGTCCGGGAAAACGACGCATACCCCAAACAGGGTATGACTGAAGTTACGTTGCGTTGGGCAATCGATATCCAGTTTGGCGTGTTTGGCGGCCAATCGGCGACTGACGATGCCCTTCACACCACAAAAAAGTCCGCACTCGTCAGCGCCGTTCCGTTCGCAACATCTGCAAACAGCACCAGTCCACCCGCAGTGCCCGCGCCATTCGTGTCGAAGAAAACATCGCCGGTTGCACTGTCGTAGATCACCACTTCCGCGCCATCCTGTGCGCCAAGGGCCAAGTCCTGGAACCGGGTCGCCCCCAGCACGCCTGCCGCCAGCCCTGCGAAAATCGCATTGTCGAGCTGGATTGTGTCGTCAGTCACACTGAAGTCAGTAATCGTGTCGTGGTTGTTCGCTGCATCGAGCACAGTGTTGAACAGGAACCTGTCCGTGCCTGCGAGCCCCGTCAGCGTGTCGTTGCCGAGCCCGCCATTGAGGATGTTCGCACCGGCGTTGCCAGTGACAGACTGGTTTAGCGCATTGCCAGTCAGGTTCAATGCTATCACACCCGCCGTGTTCACGGTTTCGAAAATCTCGATATCATCATCTGTAAAAAGCGCGAACGAGATGCTGCTTTGCACACGGTCGATTCCTCCTCCTATACCTTCCACGATGAGATCGGCAGTAGAATTGATGACGTATGTGTCATTTCCACCTGCGCCAATCAGTGTGTCGCGCAGGTTATCGATACCCCCGTTGAGGATGTTGTCACCGGCATTGCCGAATATGGCTTGGCCAAGCGCATTGCCAGTTAGATTTATCGCCGTCGTGAACGCCGCATTGATGGTCTGCATGAGTTCGATGTCATCGTCAGCCGCAAGCGTAAACGAGACACTGGCCTGCACACGATCTTCTGTTCCGGCCCCAGCGGATTCCACGACGATATCCAGAGCAGAATTGATCACATAAAAGTCGTTCCCGCCTGCACCAATCAGCGTATCGCGCAAGTCATCAATGCCGCCGTTCAAAACGTTGCCAGCAGCATTGCCGAAAATTGCCTGCCCAAACTCGTTGCCGACAAAATTGATCGCAGTTGTCAGCGCCGCATTGGTTGTCTGGAGAACCTCAATATTGGCGCCAGCGCTGAGCGTGTAGGAAACGCTGGACTGGGCGCGGTCGTCCGTGCCTTCGCCGACGGCCTCGACAATAACGTCAAGTGTGGAGTTGATGACGTACACGTCATTGCCGCCGAGACCCGACAATGTGTCCAGCAGTAAGTCAACGCCGCCGTTGAGGATATTGCTGCCCGCGTTGCCGATGATGGCTTGGGCGATCTCATTTCCTGTTAGATTGACCTGCGTGAGCGCTGCTGCGTTGTTTGCCTGCAGCGTTTCAATGTTGTCGCCGACACCCAAAACATAGGACACGTTCGCTCGCGCCAGGTCGCTTGTCCCGCCGCCTGCCACTTCGATAATGTCGTCCAACGCCGAGTTGATGACATAAGTATCGTTGTCGCCGAGGCCGATCAGCGTGTCTTTCAATGCGTCAATTCCGCCCTCCAGTATGTTGGCACCCGCGTTGCCAGTGATTGTCTGAGCAAATTCGTTGCCGAAAAGGTTGATCACAGCGGTTGCTGACGCATCCACTGTTTCAAGAAATTCGACACTGACGCCGCCAAGCAACACGTTGGTGACGCTGGTTCGCACCCTGTCTGCAGCGCCTTGGCCGTCAATCTCAAGTATCTCGTCAAAAAACGTATCGACAATATATGTGTCATCGTCGAATCCGCCGACAAGAACATCGCTGCCACCGCCGCCGTTCAAGATATCATTGCCACCTTTTCCTGTGAGCGTGTTCACGCCTCCGTCACCGGTCAGAAAATCGCCCGCGGTTCCGCCATCGACATTCTCGATGTTGACGATGACATCAGCAGCTATTCCGCCAACTGTTACCGTCGTTTGGATCGCGCCATTCAGCGTGACAACGACGGATGCCGTGTCGTCATTGTAGTCCACAGTGTCCGAATCCGCACCACCGTCGATGAAATCGAGACCACCGACACCGCGCAGCCGGTCATTGCCTTGGCCGCCGATCAGCCGGTTAATCTCGTTGTCGCCAATCAGAAAGTCCCCGGCTGTGCCACCCGTGAGATTCTCGATTTCCTTCAGCGTGTCTTCAATGACGCCATTGACTGAAACGTTGACCACATTGGCGCCATTCAGCTTCACATCCACAGATTGGATTTTTTCGGAATAGTCCGCCGTATCAATTCCCGTGCCGCCGATCAGCGTGTCGAGCCCGAGGCCGCCATTTAAAAAGTCATTGTCTGCACCGCCATTGATGGTGTCGTTCTCGCCCTCGCCGGTCAAGCGATCATCGCCCTCATCGCCATTGATGGTGTCGTTCTGAGCGCCGCCCGAAATCTGATCTCTGCTGCCGCCGCCGTTAAGCGTGTCTGCACCGCCCTCGCCCGAGATCTTGTCTTCGCCACCGTTGCCATCGATGCGATTGGTGTTTGCATCGCCGAACAGTATATCATCGACGATGCTGCCACGGATGTTTTCGACATTGATTACAAAGTCTTCCGTGATCCCGTTCACAGTAGAGTTCGCGCCGGTTGCGCCGTTGAGCGTCAGCGCGACCTGCAGCGTCTTTTCGCTGTAATCGACAGTGTCGGAGTTCCCGCCACCGTCGAGCGCGTCAAAACCAAAGCCACCCTGTAGGATGTCATTGCCGTTGCCGCCGCTCAGGATGTTGCCCAGTTGGTTGCCCACAAACACATCGGCACCGGACCCGCCACGCAGGTTTTCGATCCCTGAAAGCGTGTCCTCCGCGATGCCGTTGACGAAAGCGGTGCCTGTGCCGCCGCCGCCAAGTGTTATTGCGACGGCAAGCGTCTTGTCCTGATAGTCCGCCGTGTCAGACTCGCTGCCGCCGTTCAATGTGTCCGCGCCCGCGCCGCCCCGCAGTATGTCGTCTCCGCCATCGCCGTTCAGCGTGTCAATGCCATCTTCGCCGAACAGGTCATCCAGCCCGAATCCACCGTTAAGCGTGTCATTGTTGGCACCGCCGAACAGGTCGTCATCGCCGCCAAGGCCGGA
>JANMQE010000380.1:0-5578 GCA_031370195.1 Phyllobacteriaceae bacterium | reverse complement strand
CACCACCTTGCGCTTTAACGATGTACTTCCGTTAGGAAGTGGTTTCACCAAGGTCAAGACTTGACGCCCTTGCCCGCTCATGTATCCCCGCTTCATGGACGACATTCAGACACAAGACACCCAAGGCCGCGTCGCCGATGCACGGTCTGGCCACTGGGTTTACCGCCTTTTGCCGCGCGGCCTCTGGCCATATGCGCAGCTCGCCCGATGGGACCGGTCCATCGGCTGGCAATTGTTGCTCTGGCCGTGCCTCTGGTCAACAGCGCTTGCCGCCAGCGCCGGAGCCAAAACCGGCGCACCACTCCTCACCGTGCTGCCTTCGCTTTGGCACATCATACTGTTTACGATAGGCGCCATCGCCATGCGCGGCGCAGGCTGCACGTGGAACGATCTCATCGACACAAAGATCGACGCACAGGTCGAGCGCACCCGCTCCCGTCCTCTCCCGTCCGGTCAGGTCAGCCGCAAACAGGCGCTAATCTTTCTTGCATTTCAAGCCCTGACCGGCCTCGCAGTCCTCCTCCAGTTCAACCGCTTCACAGTTCTGCTCGGTATCTCCTCGCTCGCCATCGTCGCAATATACCCGTTCATGAAGCGCATCACCTCTTGGCCGCAGGCGGTGCTGGGCCTTGCCTTCTCATGGGGCGCGCTGGTGGGATGGGCAGCGCTGAACGGTGAAGTTGGTCTGCCAGCCGTCCTCCTCTACATCGGCACAATCTTCTGGGTCATCGGCTACGACACGATCTACGCCCATCAGGACAAGGAGGACGACGCCTTAGTCGGCGTCCGCTCCACGGCGCGCCTGTTCGGCTCAAGGTCGAAAGAGGCGATCACCGCGCTTTACGGCCTCGCGCTGATGTTCATGGCTGGAGCCTTCGCCAGCGCAGAGGTGCCCATGCCCGCCCTTGCCGGATTGCTCGCGGCAGGCTCCCACATGTGGCGTCAAACCCGCACGCTCGACATTGACAATCCGGACCAGTGCCTAAGGCTGTTCAAGTCCAACTCGGTGATAGGCTTGCTGATTTTCGCGGGGCTGATTGGCGGCGCGGTGTGGGTGAGCTTGCGTCCGGTTTGACTTATCCGCTCGGAGTATCGAAATTGTTGATTACCATTGAAAGATTGAAACGATGATTGCAGTTCATCCTGGCCGAATACTCAAGCGCGAGATAACCGCGCGGCAACTTTCGGCAAATCAACTTGCCTTGGCGTTAAGGCTTCCGTCCGGCCGTATTACGGATATCATCAATGGCAAGCGCGGCATTTCACCAGATACTGCGTTGCGCCTCGCCCGATATTTCGACAATGGCGCGCGTTTCTGGCTCAATTTGCAAACAGCCTATGAGTTGGCAGTCGTGGAATGGGAGACCGGGCAGAAAATTCGTGACGAGGTTCGCCCGCCTGACGTCGCCTGAGTAGTCACGTTACTCCCGGCCAATAATCTCGTCGCCAGCAATCACCATGCGGATACCCATGTCCCCCGCCTTGCGGCGCATCAGGAAGCGCGGGCGCTTGATGGCATAACCCAAACGGCGGCGCTTGGTATGGCTTGGATCAGCTTTCACCTTGCCAATTGTATCCTCAAGCGGGCGGGCAACCCCATCAGCCTCGACCATCAGCATTTGAAGACCGAGTTTCTCGGACCATGCGCGCCAGTCGGCGGCGACATCTTCGAGATTGTCCGCCACCAGCAGCGGCACTGACAGCATCGGGTCATGATGCAAAAGCTCAAGCGTAACAGTCACTTCACCAGCGCCATCATCCAAAGCGCGGGCGGCAACACCCTTGAACGCGCGTGACGGCAGGGCAATGGTGAACGGCAGTCCGCTTTTGGGCAGCTTGCGCTTGATGACCACACCGCGATGATCAATCGTCATCGCCACATCGCCGTCGTCGTCACGGCTGGCGTAACTGACGATCTGCGGCAACCGGAACGGATCCAGCCGCATATGCGTGCCTGCCCAGACGGGCTTCAGCGCATGGTTCATAGTGTTCGCCTTCCTGCAACTCTTGAGAGCCTGTTACTCTCACGGACCTTTTCGGTCTCGTTGGCTTGGAAGATACGCAAATGGATTTCCCGTCCGCTTAAGGAGTTCGGTTAAATTTGTCCTGCTTTCCGGATTGGTTAGCGGAATGCGACCAGACAGCGCCGTTGGTCACACCCTGTAAAGACAGGTGAAAGCGCGTTAGCAATTGACTGCCGGATGCTGTTGCGTTGTGCCTGTTTGCGCCGCAGTATCAGGCTCTTGAAACGCGGCAGACGCCGCAGGGGGACATCAAAATGAGCGAACTGCTATGTCTGGAATTGAGCATTGTTTTATGGCTGGTGCATGTTTTCACAAATGTCCTGACCGCCCGCGCCGAATTCGGCGATGCCTATCTCTTCAGTTCACGGGACAAGTTTTTGCCGGTCAAAGGCTTGATGTATGGACGTGGGCATCGCGCCTTGGACAATTACATTGAGAACCTGACGCCGTTTATCGGACTTGACCTCGCCCTGATCGCAACAAACAACACCGGCGGCATCGGCGCGACCATCTGGATCATCTGCCGCATTGCCTACCTGCCATGCTACATGTTCGACATCACCTATGCGCGCACCCTGATGTGGTTCGGCGGCATTGTCGGCTTGTTGTTGATGCTGTGGCGGCTGGCAGGTTTCTGAGGGGAGCGCTTTATTCCGGGCATTGAGGAGAGTGGGACTCGCTCCCGAAGGCAGGTCGCGCGCCCGTCTGTTTGCCAAGGCTATCGCATATGGAACTTCGAAACGCACCCACTCGGGGCCGTCATTCCGGACAAGCGAAGCGCAGATCCGGAATCCAGAGCGCAGGGGTGTGATTTGAAGGCAATCCCGTGACGCCCTTATTTTCGCAGTCGCGGCTTTGGGTTCCGGGTTCCGCTTCGCGGCCCCGGATAGACGGACCCGTTTAGTGCCATTTTCGAAATTCCAAATGCGATATCCGCTCGGCAGATTAAGAAAGCAACTTGCCCGGATTCATGATGCCGGCAGGGTCAAATTGTTGCTTGATCCGGCGCATCAGGTCCAGCGCAACGGGGTCCTTGAACCGCAAAAGCTCGTCCCGTTTCAGCTGGCCGATGCCGTGCTCGGCCGAAATTGACCCGTCAAAGTTACCGACAATGTCATGCACGAGTGCATTGACCTCGTGCCAGCGGGCCAAAAACGCCGCCTTGTCCGCACCGACGGGCTGCGAGATGTTATAATGCAGATTGCCATCGCCCATGTGCCCGAAAGTGCAGAATCGAACACCGGGGATCAATGCTTCGACGGCGCGGTTCGCTTCAGCTAGAAACGCCGGGATCGAAGCAACTGGCACAGCAATATCATGCTTGATCGATCCACCCTCCGGCTTCTGTGCCCATGAGAGATTCTCCCGCAAATGCCAGAAAGCATCTGCTTGGGCCCCGCTGGCGGCAATTACCGCATCGTCCGCCTCGCCAGTTTCCAGCGCGTCGGTGAGGAAATGCTCCATCGCCGCGTGAGCGTCCTCATCGGATCGACCTGACGAAAACTCCGCCAGCACATACCAATGGTGCTGGGCCGACAGCGGATCGCGCGCGCCTTCAATGTGACGCACCGCGAACTCCATGCCGATCCGGGCAATTAGCTCAAACCCGGTCAGCGTCCCCGCTGCCTTGGCGCGGGCAAGCAGGGCAAGAGCAGATTCTGTCGTTTGCGTACCGATAAAGGCCACAGAGCGCCCGCGCGGTTTGGGAAACAGCTTCATGACTGCGGCCGTGATGACCCCCAACGTGCCCTCCGCGCCAATAAACAAGTCGCGCAAATCATAACCCGTATTGTCTTTCCTGAGCCGCTTCAGCCCATGCATCACCTCGCCTGTCGGAAGCACCACCTCAAGGCCAAGACAAAGCTCGCGCGTATTGCCATAAGCCAGCACCGCCGTGCCGCCCGCGTTGGAAGACAGGTTGCCACCGATCTGGCACGAGCCTTCCGAGCCAAGCGACAGCGGAAACAGCCGGTCAATCCTGTCCGCCGTCTGCTGAATGGTCTGAAGCACGACGCCCGCCTCGACAACCATCGTATTGCCAACGGAATCAACATCGCGGAAGCGGTTCATTCTGCTGAGCGAAAGGATGATCGCAGCCCCCGACAGGTCCGGAGTCTGCCCACCGACCAGCCCGGTGTTGCCGCCCTGCGGCACAACCGGCGTTTTGGTCTTACTCGCCAGCCGCATGATGGCGGCCACTTCGTCCACTGAGTCGGGACGCAGCACGAGATTGGAAAGCCCATGATAAAGGTCGCGGTATTCCGTTAGGTAGGGCGCAATGTCCCCTTGCCTTGTGAGGGCATTGCCCTGTCCGACAATCGCAGCAAACTGGCGCGCAAGGCCTTCGGATAGCGGCGAGACCATCACCATCTCACACATCCCTAGGCGCAGCGGCGCGCATCAGCCGGTCGTTTATCGCCTCGCCAAGCCCGCGCATCGGGATCGGTTCCACGGCGATCGTCATCGCCCCGCTCTTGTCCAGTTGATCGAGAAACGCAAACAAATTGGCCGCCGCCTCGGCAAGATCGCTGGACGGAGACAAGTTCAAAACAGTTCTGGCATTTTCCGCGCCGCATCCGCGCCTGCCGCCAAACGCCAGCAGCGCCTCGCCCGGCATCACCCGCACCGCATCCAGCCGCACCCTAGCGCGCGGTGCATAGTGCGAAGCCAGCATCCCCGGTGCCTCAATTGCCGCCCGCCGATCAGCACGCTCGGCGGAATGCCCGCATATCGCCTCAATCGCCTCAGCCGAAACCCCGCCGGGGCGAAGCAATCGCACCTTGCCGTCCTCAACCTTCACAATCGTCGATTCCACGCCAACCGGCGAAGCCCCACCATCAAGAATGAGCGGAATGCGCTCACCAAGATCAGCGTCCACAGCCTCTGCCGATGTCGCAGAAATCCTGCCGGAAGAATTGGCGCTCGGCGCAGCAAGCGGACGTCCGACAAGCCGGATCAGATCGTTTGCCGGCCCTTTGGGACAGCGAAGGCCAATGCTGTTCAATCCTGCGGTCACAAGGCGGTTAATTGGCGCGCCATCCCGCAGCGGCAAGACCAAGGTCAGCGGCCCGGGCCAGAAGGCCTCGGCCAAAGTGCGCGAAAGCGGGTCAAACACGCCGATGCTCTCCGCCATCAACATATCCGCCACATGCGCAATCAGCGGGTTGAACGACGGCCTGCCCTTGGCCTCATAGATCGCAGCCACAGCCCGGCCATTCGAGGCATCCGCCGCCAATCCGTAAACCGTTTCGGTCGGCACAGCCACAAGTCCGCCCGAGCGCAGGATTTCTGCGGCGCGTTCAAGATTTTCAGGCGTGCAAGGCAGGATTTCGGCCACGTTCAACTCCCGTTCGACCCGTGCCTACAACGCCCAAACCCGCGCCGCAAGCGCCGCGCATTTTCATTAAAATTGATGCAATTGCTGAAAACGGACTGAAACGCCTCTGCGCTAAGGTGCATCAAGGACGCAAGCCAGACTGCAAGATCGCAAACTGTCTTGCCAGATGAAAAAATCGGGCGGGAGAAGCTCATGAAGACGGTCAATGCTTTTGCAG
>JANMQE010000364.1:0-1954 GCA_031370195.1 Phyllobacteriaceae bacterium | reverse complement strand
GCCGGCGAAATCCTTCTGACCTCGATGGACCGCGACGGTGCAAAGATAGGCTATGACCTTGGCCTTACCCGCGCCGTGGCAGACGCCGTTCGTGTTCCTGTCATTGCCTCCGGCGGTGTCGGTGATCTCGAGCATCTGGTGTCGGGCGTCAAAGAGGGCCACGCCGCAGCCGTGCTTGCCGCCTCGATTTTCCATTTCGGAACCTATACGATTGCCGAAGCAAAAGCGCATATGGCAAAAGCCGGCTTGCCAATGCGTCTTGACCCTGTGACTTGAGAACCAACATGTCCTTTTCGCTTTTCGACCTTGAAACCATCGTAGCGACGCGGGCTCAAAGCGCCGATGGCAGGTCCTGGACGGCTAAACTTGTCGCCCAGGGCATGGACAAGGCGGCGCAGAAACTGGGCGAGGAGGCGGTTGAAACCGTTATCGCCGCCGTCAAGGGGGACGACGAAAGCCTGATAGCTGAATCGGCGGACCTTCTTTATCATTGGCTTGTGGTGCTGAAGATCTCCGGAGTTCCGCTCGAAGCTGTCATGGCCGAGCTGCAGCGCCGGACGGAAATATCAGGCTTGCAGGAAAAGGCCGGGCGCACGGATTGAGGGTTTGTGCGTCAATCTTGGGGACAGATGCTGAATGAATGACGGCTTGAGCACCGCCTTTTCTCCCTATCGCACATTTGATGCTGACCGCTGGGCGGAATTCCGCGCTGACACGCCCTTGACCCTGACCGCCGAAGATCTCGACCGGCTGCGCTCGCTCGGCGATCCGATCAATCTGGATGAAGTGCGCCGCATCTATCTTTCGTTATCACGGCTTTTGTCCGCTCATGTTGAGTCCAGCCAGATATTGTTCCAGCAGCGCAAACGGTTCCTCAACCTTGATGAGGCGATCAAGACGCCGTTCATCATCGGCATCGCCGGTTCCGTGGCCGTGGGAAAATCAACGACCGCCCGCATTTTGCGCGAGCTGCTGCGCCGCTGGCCGTCAAGCCCGCGCGTCGCCCATGTTACGACTGACGGGTTTTTGTTTCCCAATGATGTGTTGCGAGAAAAAAACCTGATGGAGCGCAAAGGCTTCCCGGAAAGCTACGACGTCAATGCATTGATGAGCTTTCTCGGGGGCATAAAGGCGGGACGTCGCGAAGTGAAAGCGCCGTTTTATTCGCATCTGGTTTATGATGTGGTGCCGAACGAATTCATCACCATCGACCGTCCGGACATCCTGATCTTTGAAGGCATCAATGTTCTCCAGCCGCGCCAACTGCCCAAAGACGGCAAGGTCGTACCATTCGTCTCGGACTATTTTGACTTTTCAATCTACATCGACGCCGATGAGAGGCTGATCCACGGCTGGTATGTCGATCGTTTCATGAAGCTGCGCGAAACAGCCTTCCGCGACCCGAAAAGCTTCTTCAACCGCTATGCGACACTGACGGACGACACGGCGCTGTCGATTGCTGAAAATTTGTGGACCAACATCAACAAGAAAAATCTGGTTGAAAATATCCTGCCCACACGCCCGCGCGCCGATTTGATCCTGACCAAAGGCCCGGATCATTTGATCAAGGAAGTGTCGCTGAGGAAACTTTAGGGTTCGGGAGAAGGTTGTCTTGATGTCCAAACCTCGTCATTTTGGTTGTAATCTTTTTGATCCCCAAACTTCGTAATCGTCGGGACAAGCCCGACGATGACGAACGTTTTGGAAAGAAGGCCGCCGAGTATCACCCCGTATCCGGCCCGTTGACCGCATGAAGCGCCAGACCGTGACACTCGCGCAGCACATCATCGACCGCGTGAATTGACCGCTGCCGCCAGCCGGGCGGCAGGCCGGGGCGGAAGATTGAGAGGCGGGTCGGTTTGAGTTTGCTCTTGAGCAATTCATCGCGGCGGGCCTGCCAGCGGGCGAGGCGGCGGGCTTGTTTGGGGATGTTGCTGAGGGCGGCCCGCAAGGC